>DAIMFJ010000014.1:21161-33893 GCA_036724695.1 Planctomycetota bacterium | reverse complement strand
AGGGCCTGATCCGTTTCGGCGAAGGCCTCGAGTGCCTGGTCGTCGGCCACGTGCGCAGCCGCGAGAAGCACCCGGACGCCGACAAGCTGTCGGTCTGCCAGGTCGACCTCGGCGCCACGCACGGCGGCGTCGCCCAGATCGTCTGTGGCGCGCCGAACGTCGCCGCCGGCCAGCGCGTCGTCGTGATCAAGCCCGGCGACACCCTGCCGGCCAGTGGCGGCAAGGGGGCCCTGAAGATCAAGGTCGGCAAGATCCGCGGCGTCGAGTCGCACGGCATGATCTGCTCGGCGGCCGAACTCGGCCTGTCGGACGACCACGACGGCATCCTGGTGCTGCCGGCCGAGGCGCCGATCGGGGCCCGGTTCGTCGACGTCGCCCCGGTCCAGGACTGGGTGTTCGAGATCGACAACAAGTCGGTGAACCATCGCCCCGACCTGTGGGGCCACTACGGCTTCGCGCGCGAACTGGCGGCGATCTACGGGCGCCCGCTGCGGCCGGCGTTCACGCCGGTGAGCCTGCCGCGGAGCGGCCGCAGCGTGCCGGTCGAGATCGCCGATCCAGAGGCCTGCCCGCGGTACTGCGGGCTGCTGATCGACGGCGTGCGCGCCCAAGCGTCGCCGTTCGAGCTGCGCCTCCTGCTGGCCGCGGTCGGCCAGCGCGCGATCAACCTGCCGGTCGACCTGACCAACTTCGTGATGCTGGACCTCGGCCAGCCGATGCATGCGTTCGACGCGCGGCACGTCGGCAACGGCCCGATCCGGGTCCGCAAGGCCAAGCCCGGCGAGTCGATCACCACGCTCGACGGGGTGGCCAGGAAGCTCACCGACCAGGACCTCTTGATCTGCAGCGGCGATCGGCCCGAGGCGCTGGCCGGCATCATGGGCGGCCAGGGCACGATGGTCGAGGCCGGTACGACGGCACTGTTCCTCGAATCGGCGAACTTCCACGCGGCGACGATCCGCCGCACCAGCATGCGCCTGGGCCTGCGCAGCGACGCCAGTGCGCGGTTCGAGAAGGCCCAGGATCCGGCCAACGCCGAAGCGGCCGTGCACCTGTTCCTGCAGTTGCTGCAGCAGTACTGCCCGGGTGCGGCGCCGAGCGGCCCGCTCGTCGATCCGCGCCCGTTCACGTACGTGCCCAAGCCGATCGTGCTGCGCCGCGCGCGGTTGCTGCAGAAGCTCGGCCTGCACCTCGAGGACGAACGCACGGCCGGCATCCTGCGGTCGCTCGGCTTTGCGGTCGAGGTCGACGCGCAGGGTTTCACCTGTGCACCGCCGAGCCACCGCGCCACCAAGGACATCGCCAGCGAGGACGACCTGATCGAAGAGGTCGGCCGCATGTTCCGCTACGACAACATCCCCGAGCGACCGTTGGTCGGCACCGTCGCGCCGCCGCCGCGCAACGAGGATCTGTTCCTGGTCCGGCGCCTGCTCGAGGTCGCCTGCGGCGAGTTCGCGTTCAGCGAGGCCTACAACTACACGTTCGTGCCCGATGCGGTGGTGGAGGCCTGTGGGGCCGCCGGCCAGCGCTACGAACTGGTCGCCAATCCGGTCGCGCCCGAGCAGCGCAAGATCCGCCGCCACGTGCTGCCGAGCCTGCTCGCCAGCGTCGCCGACAACCTGCGGCGCACCGGCGACGTGCGCTTGTGCGAACACGGCAAGGGCTACCACCCCGAGATGCACGGCGACGGCACCCTGCCGCACGAGGTGCGCGAGGTGGTGTTCGCGATCGCCAGGAAGGACGGCGCGCACCCGTTCCTCCTGCTGCGCGAGACGGTGGCGACGATGCTGCTGCGACTCGGCTACCCGGCGGCGATGACGCGCATCTGGCACGGCACCGACCAACCGTGGGTGCATCCGGGCCGCGCGGTGGCGATCGACCGCGACGGTTCGCCGGGCGGCTACGTCGCGCACTGCCACCCGGGCGTGGCCCGCAACCTCGGCCTGCCGCCGCAGACCGCGATCGCGTGCCTCGACATCCGGGCGCTGCACGCCAACGGCCGCCGCATCGCCCGTTACCAGGCGGTGCCCACCTTCCCGGTGCTGCCGGTCGACGTGGCGCTGCTGGTCGACGAGACCCGCACCGTCGCCGAGGTGCAGGAGTTCCTGACCACGGTCGGCAAGAAGCTGGTGCGGGGCGTCGAGTTGTTCGAGGTCTACCGCGGCGACCGGCTGCCGGCCGGCAAGAAGAGCCTGAACTTCACCGTCACGCTCGGCGCCGACGACCGCACCCTCGACGACCAGGACGAACGCAAGTACCTCGGCAAGGTCCGCGAGCAGGCTGCCAACCTCGGCGCCGAGCTGCGCGGCTGACGGGGGCCAGGGTGCAGGTCCACCTCGTCGACGGCACCTACGAGCTGTTCCGGCACTACTACGCGGTGCCGTCGGCGAAAGCACCCGACGGCCGCGAGGTCGGTGCGGTGCGCGGCGTGCTGAGCAGCCTGTGCGCGCTGTTGCGCGGCGGGGCGACGCACGTCGGGGTCGCGTTCGACAGCGTCGTCGAGTCGTTCCGCAACCGCCTGTTCGACGGCTACAAGACCGGGGCGGGCATCGAGCCAGCACTGCTGAGCCAGTTCCCGCTGGTCGAGGCGGCGGTTGCGAAGCTCGGCATCGTGGTCTGGCCGATGGTCGAGTTCGAGGCCGACGATGCGTTGGCGACCGCTGCGCGGCAGCTCGCCGACGACCCGGTGGTGGGTCAGGTGCTGTTGTGCACGCCCGACAAGGACCTCGCCCAATGCGTGCGGGGGCAGCGCGTCGTGCAGTTCGACCGCCGCAAGGAGCTGGTGCTCGACGAAGCCGCGGTCGTCGCCAGGTACGGCGTGCCGCCGGCGGCGATCGCCGACCTGTTGGCGCTGGTCGGCGACGACCAGGATGGCATCCCGGGGGTGCCGAAGTGGGGCAGCAAGTCGGCGGCGACCGTGCTGGCCCACTACGGTTCGCTCGACGCGATCCCCGACCAGGCGGCGGCCTGGACCTGCCGGGTGCGTGGGGCCGAGACCCTGGCGGCGCAGCTCGCCGCCAACCGGACCGCCGCCGCGTTGTACCGCACGCTGGCGACGTTGCGCACCGACGTGCCGATCGTCGCCGACCGCGCGTCGCTGCGCTGGTGCGGGCCACAGCCGGAGCTGCCGGCGTTCCTGGCCGCGCTGGGCGCCGAACGGCTGCTGGCGCGGGTGCCGCCGCCGCGGCCAGCGGACCAGGACTGATGGCCGAGCGCGTGTACGGGTTGCCGCCGGTGTTCGCCGCCGATGCGCGGGTGCTGGTGCTCGGCAGCATGCCCGGGGTGCAGTCGCTCGCCTTGCAGGAGTACTACGCACACCCGCGCAACGCCTTCTGGCCGATCGTCGCTCGTTGCTGCGGGTTTGCGCCGGACTTGCCGTATGCGGCGCGGTTGCCGCAGGTGGTGGCGGCGAAGATCGCGCTGTGGGACGTGGTCGGCTCCTGCATTCGCACCGGCAGCCTCGATGCGGCGATCGAGGCGGACAGCGTGCAGGCCAACCCGTTGGCGGAGCTCTGGGCTGCTTGTCCGGGGCTGGCCACGGTGCTGTGCAACGGGGCGACCGCCCACCGGTTGTTCGTCGCGGGACGCTTCGGCGAAGCGCTCGGCGTGGCTCCCGGCGGCGGACGCTGGCGGCTGGCTGCGGGCCGCGAGGTGCACGTCGAGCGGCTGCCGTCGACGAGCCCGGCGCACGCGGGCATGTCCCGCGACGCGAAGTTCGCGGTCTGGCAGCAGGCGCTGCTCAGGGCCGGGGCGGCGATCCTGCCGGCAGCGCGCACGCCAGCAGATCGCGGACGAACCGCGCCGTGAGGCCCCAGAGCCAACGGTCGCCGAGCGGGTAGTGCGGGCTGGTCTGCGGTTGCCGGCCGGTGGCGTCGGGCGGCGGCGTGCGTTCGGACCAATGGTCTTCGTCGCGCAGGCGGGCGATTGGCACGGTGAGGATCGCGGCGACCTCGCGCGGGTCGGCGCGCAGCGGCACCGCGGCGATCCGCGCCACCACGCAATGCACCAGGATGCCCGACGAACTGGTCCGCGCCGGCAGCATGCCCAGTGGCGCGATCGCGGCGGCCGGCAGGCCGACCTCCTCGTGGGCCTCGCGCAATGCCGTGGCCAGCGGCGACTCGCCGGCCGCGGCCATGCCGCCCGGGAAGGCGATCTGGCCCGGGTGGCTGGGCATCGTCAGCGGCCGCACCACGAGCAGCAGGTGGTCGCCTTCGGCTCCGGGCTGCAGCGCCGCCAGCACCGCTGCGCGGCGCAGGCCCGCCGGGACCGGCTGCCAGTCGGCGAGTGGCGGCAATGGCCGCGGCTGGTGGAAGCGGGAACCTGGCATCAGCGGCCGATGGTGGCGGACGTGGCAGCGAATGCAAGGTCCGCGCAAATGTTACAAATGCCGACCGGGCGTTGGCATCGGTGGTTGGTCGCCACCGGCTGGTGGTGGGCTGGCCAGGGGCCTCTCCGCCCTGGCCCGGCGGTGCTTTGCTTCTCGGCTCACTCCCTCCGAGTGCCGTGCCGCCTTTGGGGCCTGGCGCAACCCAGGCACGGTTCCCTTCGTCGGTAGGCGCCACGAACGATCCTTCCACCCCCGGCTCCTTATGTCCAAGTTCCTCTCCGTCACCAGCATCCTCACGCTGGCTTCTCTCGCGGCGGCGCAGTCCACGCTGGTGGCGCCCGCGGCGTTCGCCAATGTCGCCGGCGGCACCACCGGCAACGTCTGGCGCGCCGGTCTGAACCGCGTGCAGTGCTTCTACGACTCGAGCAATTTCCTGTCGCAGAACGTCGGCCAGCCGATCGAGATCCAGCAGCTGGAGTTCCGCCTCGGCCAGAACCTGCAGACCAACCTCGTCACGTATCCCGACGTCGACATCTACCTGCAGCTGGCTGCCGTCGACCATGCGTCGCCGAACACCGCGTTCGACCTGAACCGCACGGTGGCGTTCCCGACCACGCCGAACTACAGCGGTCCGCTGACGACCGTCGCGGTGGCGGGCGGCTCGCCGAACGGCTACTTCCTGAGCGCGCCGCTGCAGATCCCGTTCCAGTACGTACCGGATGCCGGTGTCGACCTGCTGGTCGAGATCGTCATCAAGGCGGCCCCGACGCCGGCCACCGGCAACACCATCGACGCGGGCTTCAACGTCGCCAACCACAAGGTCAACTCGGTGCGTTCGGTCGGCTCGACGACCGCCGCGACCGGCTCGCTCAGCGCGTTCGCGCCGACGGTCCGTTTCTCGTACGTCGACATCCCCGGGGCGGCATCGAACAAGAACTACGGCGTCGGCTGCTACACGCGCGCTGGTTCGCTGTACGAGCAGTTCGCCGGCAGCGGCAACGACTTGTCGAACAGCACGGTGACGCTGTACCCGAACGCCTGGGGTGGCTACCGCGCGACGACGGCGGCCGGCAGCAACCTCGTGTTGCCGACCGGTACCGGGCTAGGGCTCGGCGACGACGAGGTCTCGGCGGCGATCGCGCTGCCGTTCACGTTCGAGTTCCCGGGTGGCAGCACCAACTCGATCGTCGTCGACAGCAACGGCTCGGTGATCCTCGCCGGCACCGCGGCCTCGTCGATCGGCGGCAACGCCGCGACGATGCTGAGCCTGCCGAGCACGCGCCTGTGCGCTTCGCTGCAGGACCTGCTGCCGGACGGCTTGACCAACACCGACAACGTGTTCGCCGAAGCGCACCCGAGCAACCCCAACGTGTTCCTGATCACGTGGCGCAACGTGCCGTGCTTCGGCGCGACCAGCGGCACCTCGACGTTCCAGATCGCGTTGATCGACAACGGCACGACGGACAGCGTCGAATACCGCTACGCCACGCTCGAGAACAACTCGACCAGCAACGCCGGCACGGCGTTGACCGGCTTCTCGTGGGGCAACGGGGCGATCGACCCGGGCAGCGCCGACCTGACGGCCGGCCTGGTGCGCTCGTTCCGCGAGACGCGCCCGCTCGCGCTCGGCGCCACCGGCCGGCCCGTGCTCGGCGGCTCGACGACCTACACGCTGACCGAGATCCCGGCCAACGCCCTGATCAGCGGCCTGGTGCTCAGCATCGGCTTCGAGGACACCGGCTTCGAGCTCGGTGCGATCGGCATGCCGGGCTGCTTCCAGTACGTGTTCCTCGGCTGGTCGGCTAGCGTGCCGCTGATCGGCACGCCGTCGGCGCAGTTCACGGTCAACGTGCCGAACAACGCCGCCCTGGTCGGCCTGCCGGTCGACTGCCAGGCCGCCAGCTGCGTGCCGGGTGCGAACAGCGCCAGCGCGATCACCAGCAACGCCGTGTTGAGCACGATCGGCGCGCTGTGAGCCACCGCCGCGGTGCCGTTCCCGGCACCGCGGTCGGTCAGCGCACCTGCAGCAGCGCCACCTTCAGGTAGCGCGTCTCCAGGCACTCGAGCGCGATCGGATGGTCGGCGCCGGCCCCGCGCAGGGCCAGCACGCGCACGTCGCGCCGCGCCATCGCGGCGGCGTCGCGCAGCATGCGCACGAACTGTTCTTCGGACACACTGCCCGAACACGAGCAGGTGACGACCAGGCCGCCGCGCGCGACCTTCTCGATGCCGAGCCGGTTCAGGTCGGCGTAGCGCACCAACCCGGTCTCGATCTCGTCCTTGTGGTGCACCCACTTGGGTGGGTCGAGCACGATCAGGTCGTGCGCGCCGGGCTCGGCCTGCCGCAGCAGGTCGAACGCATCGGCGTGCACGGCGGTCAACGACAGCTTGTTGCTGCGCGCGTTGTGCTGGGTCTGCTCGACCATCGCTTCGTCGAGGTCGGCGGCCAGCACGGCCTTGGCGCCACCGGCGACCGCGTTCATCGCAAACCCGCCGCTGTTGCAGCACAGGTCGAGCACGCGGCGGCCCTTGGCGAACTGCCGCACCAACCAGCGGTTGTCGCGCTGGTCGGCGAAGAAGCCGGTCTTGTGGCCGGTGCCGGCCGCGACCGCGTACTGCAGGCCGTGTTCGCGCACCGTCGTCGTCACCGCCGGCGGACGCGGCAGTTTGTCCATGCCCTCGCGCTCGGCCCAGTCCTTGTCCTGCAGCAGGACCAGCTGGGCCTTGGGGTAGTGGCGCAGCAGCCATTCACCGAGCGGATCGAGCTGCTGGCGCATGCCGAGCGAAGCCACCTGGGCGACGATCGCGCTGCCGAGCTTGTCGAGGATCAGTCCGGGGAAGCCGTCGCCTTCGGCGTGCACCAGCCGGTAGGCGTCGGTCGTGCGCGGCAGGTCGAGGACCTGTTCGCGCAAGGCCACCGCGTCGGCGAGGGCCTGCACGAAGTGGCCCGGCACGTCGCGCACCTCGGCGTCGCTGAACATGCGCAGCGCCAGTTCGGCGCGCGGGTTGTAGAAGCCGCAGCCGACCAGCCGGCCTTCGCGGTCGCGAACCTTGACCGGCGAACCGGCGGCGAGGGCGGCGTCCGGCTTCTGGACCATCTTGCGGTAGAACCACGGGTGGCGGCCGTTGGCCCGGACCTTCAGGCGCAGTTCGGGGAGTCGGGTCTGGCCGGCTGCGGCGGCCGGGGACGGGTGTGGCTTCGGGGCGGATTTCGCCATGGTGCGGCCGGTACGGTACGCGCTGGCGAAGCCTGGCCACCGCGAAAACCCCGGCGCTGGCCGCAGCGGCGGGGTGGCTGCCGAGCCGAAGGCGGTCCGGAGGCCCAGGTTGCCCCCAGACGACCGGGGGCTGGCGAACTGCTGGTTATTCCGTAGCGTGTTGGGACCGCGCGGCGTGCCCCGGCTGCGGCGGGTACCCTGTCCACGCCCCTTTCCCTGGTTGCGAGGTTTCATGAAGCGGTCCGTCCTGCTCGCCCTGTCCGTTGGTGTCGCCGGTGCGGTGGTGGCCCAGAGCAATGCCGTTCCCGGCCTGGATGGCCGGCTGACCCGGGTCGACAACCTGACCTACTACGGGCGGCGCGGGCCGGCGCATCCCAACGGTGAGATCGGCATGGCGATGCTCAACGAGATGTGCAACCCGGGCACCGTCAACATCCCGTGGTACGCGGCGATGCAGTCCAACCACCCGAAGTTCGGGTTCTTGTTGGTCCGCCTGCACGACGACCGCCTCGAACAGATCAGCGACTGGTCGTACTGCAAGCACGCGTTCACCTCGACGAACTACAGCGGCTCGGGCTGCGGCACCACCTGCCAGGATCCGAACACCGGCTCGCTGATGGGGGTGTCGTGCTTCGACACCTATGGGGCTGGCAACAATGCCGACCGCACCTGGCTCGGCCCGCCCCAGGAGATCGATCCGTGGCTGGGCACCTGGAACCCGGTCGGCAGCTACTTCGACGTCGGTGACCCGCAGACCGGGCTCGGCGCGGCCGACGGCGTGCGCAGCCTGAACACCAGCGGCTTCGACAGCGTCAAGAACCGCATGACGGTGCGCGAGGTCGACCTGACCACGGCGGGTGCACAGTACTTCTACGGCATCCACCTGATCCACCAGGGCGAGGCGGTGGCGAACCGCTGGGACAACCTGGCGTCGCGCGGCGTGTCGCCGAGCTACAGCGGCGGCACGTGGTCGTTCCCGAACAACAGTGTCGGCCAGGCGCACGGTTCGATCCTGCAGCGGTGGCCGGGGGCGTCGATCGACGCCGGCCAGAACGGCAACGACGACGGTCGGATCTTCGTGGCCGTGAAGGTCACCCCGCTCGGCGGTGGCATGTACCACTACGAGTACGCGGTGCACAACGTCGACAACCACCGCGGCGCGGCCTCGTTCCGCGTGCCGGTCGATCCGGCGGCGACGGTCGCCAACTTCACGTTCGGCGACATCGACCAGAATCCGCTCAACGACTGGCTCGGCGCGAAGGTCGGCAGCGAGATCGTGTTCTCGGCGACGCCGAACAACCCGCTGAACTGGAACACGATCTACAACTTCGGCTTCGACTGCAGCGTGCCGCCGTCGGGTGGTTTTGCGACGCTCGACGCCGCCCGCATGGGCCCCGGCCAATTGTGGGTCGACGTCGGCACCCAGGTGCCGAGTGGCGTCGTCACCGCGCAGGTCGCGACGATCGGCAGCAGTGCCGGTTGTGGTTCGTGCGACGCGGCGGTGTACGAGACCTTCGCGGCGTCCGGCTTCGACCTCGACGGCCGCAGCCTGTCGTTGACGTACCAGGCGGGCGGGTACCGCGCGACGTCCGGCACGTTGGCCTTTGTGCCGGCCGCCGGCACCACGCTGTCGCTGGGTGACGACACCCAGACGATCGTTACGTTGCCGTTCGTGCTGCCGTATCCCGGCGGTTCGACCAACCAGTTGCGCGTCTGCAGCAACGGCTTCGTGTCGGCGGGCGACAACGGCACGGCGTACGTCCCGAACGTCGGCGATCTGTTGAATGGCCTGCCGCGCTGGACGGCGTACTGGCGGGATCTCAATCCCGGGACCGGTGGGCAGGTGCGTTTCGACGCCCAGGCCACGGTGGCGCGGTTGACGTGGGACAGCGTCTACACGTACGGGACGACGACGCCGAACACGTTCCAGGTCACGTTCCACAGCAGTGGCAACGTCGACTTCGTGTGGTCGGCGACGGACCGCACCAGCAGCAGTCAGGTCCTGGTCGGCTGGTCGAACGGTGGTGGGGCCAACGATCCGGGCGTCAGCGACCTGTCGGCGTTGCCGACGGCAGGCGTCGGCCTGTGCACCGCTTCGTATGCCGGTCTGCAGTTCCAGGCCAGTGCCCGGCCGGTGCTCGGCACGTCGATCCAACTGGTCACCAGCAACATCCCGAGCGGCGCGCCGTTCGGTTCGGTGCTGCTGTCGCTGACCCAGTCGGTGCCGGCCCAGGACCTCACCCAGTTCGGCATGCCGGGCTGCTACGGACACGTCGCCAACGGCATCTCGCACCTGTTCGTGCTGCCGGGCAACAGCCAGGCGATGAACTTCGCGGTGCCGAGTGCGACGGCGTTCACCGGGCTGGTGGTGTTCGGCCAGTCGTTCGTGTTCGCGCCCGGCTTGACGCCGGTCGGTGCGATCGCGTCGAACGGGCTGGCGTTGCTGCTCGGGCCGTGAGCTGACGCCTGGTCGCGTGCCGCGGCTCAACCCTGCGCCGCGGCTCAATCCTGTGCCGCGGCGTGCCAGAGTGCCGCGCCGACCAGCGCAGCGGTCTCGGTGCGCAACACGTGCGAGCCGAACCGTCGCGGCAGGAACCCCGCCGCGGCGATCGCCTGGGCTTCGGCAGCGTCGAAGCCGCCTTCCGGGCCGACCAGCAGCAGGGCTTCGCCCGGCGCGGCATCGGCGGGTGCAAAGGTCTGGCCTGCCGCGTCGCCGACGAAGCGCCGCACGGGCAACCCGCCGCGTTCCAGCCAGGCGGCCAGCTCCTGCGGTTCGCCGATCGTCGGCAACCAGTCGCGGTCGCATTGCCCAGCCGCCGCGGTGGCGATCTTCTGCCAACGCTCCCGGCGGTCGCCCTGCGGGCGGGTCCGGCTGGTCCACAGCGGCCAGAACACGTCGATGCCGACCTCGGTGCCGTGTTCGAACAGCCATTCGGCGCGCTGCAGCTTGGGCGGTGCGAACGCGACGTGCAGGCAGTGCCGTGGGGACGGCGAGCGGTGCGCGGCGGCGACCTCGATCACCAGTTCGCGCCCCTTGCCGCCGGTGACGGTGGCAAGTGCGGAACCACCGCGGCCGTCGGCCAGTACGAACTGGTCGCCGGGTCGGCAGCGCAGCACGGTCGCCAGGTGGTGGGCGACCTCGCCGCGCAGCACGTGGTGGCCGGCTTGGGGCAGCTGGTCGACGAAATAGCGGTTGGCCATGGCGGCACGCCAGTGTCGGTCCGGGCCGTGCCAACGGCAACAACTGCGAAGGAACCGCTTGCGGGATCATGAGATGCAGGTAGTGTTGAGGCAGACGAGCGGCGGCCTGTCCCACCGTTGCCCGTCCGCCCCGGATCGGTGCGCACCGCGCGACGCGGTCGTGCCGGTGCAGGCCGACCGCCCCTGCCGTCGCTGCGGCAGTGGCCAGACCCCTCTCATCACTATGGCCCAGTACGTCCTCGAGATCCTGGATGGGGATCGAGCAGGCGAGGTCCTGCCCGTCTCGGACCAACCGTTGCGCATCGGCCGCAAGCCGAGCAACGACCTCGTGCTCGCCGACGAGAAGACCTCCGGTGTGCACTGCGAGGTGGTCCGCGAAGGCGATCGCCATGTGCTGCGCGACCTCGGTTCCAACGGCACGTTCCTCGACGGTCGGCGGATCACCGAGCTGGTGCTGTCGCCGGGCGACGTGGTGACGGTCGGCCGGCTGCGCGTCAAGTTCCGCGACCGCGAGGCGGCGGCGGGTGCGCCGACGGGTGGCGAGTTCGCGGTGCACCGCCTCGATGCCGGGCGGGTCGCCAAGAAGGGCGGCTCCCTCGGGCTGGTCGCAGCCCTCGCCGTGCTGGTGGTCGCCGGCGGCGGGTACTTCTGGTGGCAGTCGGGTGCGGGCGGCGGCGACGGGCCCAAGGGGCCGCGCGTCAAGGAGCCACTGGCGGTCGCCGGCAACAAGCTGCCGGCGGCGGTCGCCACGTGCGAAGGCGAAGACGGCTGGTCGCTGCGCGCCGCCGGGGCTGGGTTCCAACTGGCTGCCAACGGACACACCGGGCGCGGCGCGTTCGAAGCGCTGCGCGGCGAAGGCGCCGAGGCGGCGACGTTCGCGCTGGCGACGCGCGCCGAGCCGCTGCCGGTCCTGGCCGGCCGCACGCTGACCCTGGCCGCCCACGTGCAGGGCCTGGGTGGAGGGCAGGTGGCGGTGCGCGCCGTGTGCTTCTCGACCAACGAAGCGATGCCGTTCCGCTACCGGCACGGCACGCCGCTGCAGGGTGCCGACGGCTGGCAGCGGGTCGAATGCAGCGTCCTGGTGCCGAGCGGCTGCGACCGGCTGCAGATCGAACTGTGCGCGGTTCTGCCCGATGCGGCATCGTCGGTGCGAGTCGACGACGTAGCACTGACCGAGCTGGCGGCCGATGCCAGCGCCGGGGCGGAACTCGACCTTCCCGACTCGAACCAGAAGGGCCTGCGCGCCGGCAGCGCGTTCGCGGTGCGTTCGACCGACGCCGACAACCCGGTGACGCTGTTCGAAGTGCTGCCCGGCGAAGTGCCACCGGCCCTGAGCGAACTGCGCGCCGCCGGCCTGCTGTGCCTTTCCGACGTCGGCGCGGGGCTGGCCGTGACGGCCAGCGAGCGCAGCTTCGAGGTCGCGGTGCAGTACCCGGCGGGCAGCCCGGCCAGCGGTGCGGAGCTGGTGTTCCCCAGCGCGGCCGCCGGCGATCCCCTGGCGCTGGAGCTGGCCGGTGCCGGCGACGGGAGCGGCCAGGCGGCGGGTGGGTTCGTGTCGGTGGCCGCCGACTCGGCGTTCACGGCGCGCGGTCTGCTGCTCGGCAGTGGGGCGACCCGCGCGCTGGTGCAGACCGCTGCGCCGAGCTCCTGGCGCGGGGCGCTCGGCAGTGGCCTGTTCCGCCTGCGGCTGGCCGCGGCCGAGTTCGAACTGGTGCTCGGCTTCCGGGCCGTGCGCATCGAAGCCGCGGCGCTGCTGCGCGAGGCCCAGGCCGCCCCGACGCCCGGTGCGGCGCTCGACCTGTTGCGCCGCTTGGGGGCGACGGTGCCCCAGGACAGTGCGGTGCTGGCCCAGGCCCGTGCCTTGCGCAGCGAGCTGTTGGCCAGGCAGGCCGACGCCGTCGCAGCCTTGCAGCGCGACTTCGACGAAGCGCAGTTCTTCGACACCCGCGGTGGCTACCAACGCACCGTGGCCGGGTTGGAACAGCT
>DAIMFJ010000014.1:398-21070 GCA_036724695.1 Planctomycetota bacterium | reverse complement strand
GGGCGAACCCCGAGATCGGGGAGAAGGCGGCCCTCGAGGACCGCGACCGCATCGAAGAGCTGCGCACGGCTGCCAAGGGCCGCCTGCAGGCCCGCGACGACGAACTGGCGAGCGCGATCCGGCAGCGGTTGACGATGCTCGGCGACGCGTTCGCGGAACAGGAGCAACCGGGACTGGCGGCCTTGGTCCGCGCGTACATGGCGCGCGAGCTCGGCAACGCCCGCGAGGAGGGCAAGTAGTCGCATGGCAAACAAGGCCGTAGCCGTCGATCTGGGCAGCCACAGCGCCAAGATCCTGTCCGCCCAGGTGGGCAAACATGGTGTCAAGGTGCTGCGCTTCGCCGCCTTGCCGCGCGGTGAGAACGCGCTGTCGCTGCGTGAAGCCGGCATCCCGTTGGCCGGGGCCTGTGTCGGGCTGGCCGGCCGCGACATGACGCTGCGCTACAGCCAGGTGCCACCGACGCCGGATTGGCAGCTGCGCAACCTGATGGATCTCGAGATCCAGGATCTGGCGCAGCAGTCGGGTGGCGCGTTGAGCGCCGACTACAACCTGCTGCCGGCCCAGGATCCCGAAGCGGGCGTCGAGACGGTGCTGCTGGCCTTGGCCAAGGACGAGGCCCTCGATCGCCTCGCCGGCGAGGTGGCGGGTGGTGGCGGTTCGGTGCACGCCTACGTGCCGAACTGCACGGCTCTCTACAACGCGTTCTTGAAGTGCGGGCCGGTCGAACCCGACACCGTGGTGGCGCTGGTCAACATCGGCCACGAGACGCTCGACCTGGCGCTCGTCAAGGGCACCGACCTGTTGTTCGCGCGCAACCTGAGCGGCGGCACCAAGGTGCTCGACGACGCGATCGCGGCGGCGTTCGGCGTCGCCGGCCGCAAGGCCGAAGCACTCAAGAAGGACCTGTTGGACCTCGATCCGGCCAGCCGCGGCCGCTACGCGAGTGGTCAGGCCGAGAAGGTGACGATGGCGGCAGCCGGCGCGGCGTCGTCGCTGGTCACCGGCATCCAGAGTTCGGTGTCGTTCTGCAAGGCGCAGACCAAGCTGGCCGACCTGCGCCTGGACAAGGTGCTGGTGTGCGGCGGCGGGGCCCGCCTGCGCGGTTTGCGCGGCTTCTTGCGCGAAGCGCTGCGCTGTCCGGTCGAGTTCTTCGACCCGTTCGCGTCGGCGGACCTGACCGGCCTGCCGCCAGCCGACCAGGAACAGCTCGAAGCGATGCGCTACGAGGCCGCGGTGGCGCTCGGCCTCGCGGTCGGTCGTCTCGACGACACGCTGTACGCGCTCGAGATCCTGCCCGAGGTGGTCAAACGCAAGCAGCGCTTCGCGCAGCGCACCGTCTGGAACGTGCTCGCCGGGGCGCTGCTGGTCGGCCTGTGCGTGCATCAGGCGGTGGTCGGCAAGGCCCATGTCGCGCAGGCCGATGCGGTCACCAACCGGCTGCGCGGCCAGATCGCCCAGGCCAACGCCACCCATGCCGAGGCCCAGGAACTCGTCGAAGCCAACAAGGTCGAACGGGCCGTCGTCGACCACCTGGCCCAGCAGGCGATGCCGCTGCACGGTCTGTTGCGCACCCAGCGGGCGTTGACCGCGCACCTGCCCGCCCAGTTGTGGATCAAACGCATCGAGGTGGCGGCCGGGCAGGTGGCCGGCACCGGCACCAAACGGCGGCGGGTGATCACCCTCGACGGTGCGGGCAAGGAGCTCGACGGCGTCGAGGTCGGCCGGGTCGTCAACGACTTCTACGGCGCGTTCAAGAACGATCCGGCCCTGGCCGGTGCGAACGTGGTGTTCAAGCCGCAGCCCAACGTCGGCGACTCGGCGCAGTTCACGATCACGATCGACTTCGGGGGAGACAACTGATGGACGTCGGTGCCTTCGTGCAGGAGAACAAGCGTTGGCTGATCGGGGCGGCGGTCGGCCTGGTGGTCTGGCTGATCGCCAGGGCCATCCTGGGCTCGATCTACAACGTCGACGCCGCGACGTCGGCCCAGGTCGGGCTGCGGCGCAGCATCCAGGGGGCGGCGGTGTACAACCGCGATGCCCTGAACCTGGCCCGGGAGGAGCAGGAGCAGCTCGCCAGCGAGCGACAGCGCCTGCAAGAGGGGCTGGCGTTCGCGCCGACCGCACGGTTCTTGTTGGCCGGCAACGGCGACGCCAACCAGTACCTGTTCCAGGTCGGTCGCGAGGTCAAACAACAGATCCTCGGCGCGGCCGACGAACGCGACGTGCTGGTCGGCGACAAGGAACTCGCCTGGCCGGTGCCGACCGGTGTCGACGAGATCCGCGGCGTGCTGTTCGGCCTCGAGCTGCTCGACGAGACCGCCAAACGCCTGTTCGCGGCCCACGATGCGCGCCGCGCGACGCATCCCGACGCGATCGGGCTGCGCGCGATCGCGCTGCTGAAGGTCGAGGAACGCCGGGCCCAACGGTCCAGCGGCACGCGGCGCCGCGGTGAGGTCGACCTCAGCGACGTGGTCGTGCAGGAGCGGGTGCAGTTCCAGCTCGAAGGCGACGAAGCGACGTTCGCGGCGTTCCTCGAGGCCTGTCGGGTGCCCGGTCGCACGTTGGCGATCGAATCGTGGCAGATGCAGCAGGGCGCCCGCCGCGGCGACCCGTGCACGCTGAAGGGAACGTTGCTCGGCATCGCCTGGAAGCAGGCCGCCGCGGAGGGCAAGTGATGGCATTGCGCAAGGAACAGGTCCTCTTCGTCGCCACGCTGGCGCTCGCCGCGCTGGTCTGGAACGCGCAACGGCAGGCGCCCGCGCTGGTCGGCACCGTGTCGATGAAGACCGAGGAGTACACCAGCAAGCCGGTCGTCGCGACGCCGCTGGCCGGCGCTGCCAGTGCACCGATGCGGCGCCGCGACTTCGCCACGGAACCGAGCGAGACCCAGCCCCTGCCACCGCGCCTGCTGCCGTTCCCGCCGCGCGCGCCGCGTTCGGTGGTGGCGTTGCCGCTCGACCCCGGCCCCGACTTCGGGCATGTGATGGTGCTGGCGGGTGACGGTGGCGTGGTGACCGGGGTGACGCTCACCGAGCCGACCCCGGCCGCCGCCCCCGAGGGTGGCGAGGCGAACGCCGGCGCTGCCCAGAGCCCGCCGTCGACCCGCGCCGAACGCGAGGCGATCGCCGCACGCACCTACGATCGGGTCTACCGGGAAGGCCTCGCGTCGCCGAACTTCGGCACGGTCGAGGTCGACGGTATCGATCGGTTCGACCTCGAGAAGATGCAGAACTTCGACGGCGTGACGATCCGTCTGCGCAGCTACAACGTCGACACCGGCAAGGTCGGACAGGTGGTCACGTTCGGCAACGACGAACGCGTGAAGGTCGCCAAGGTGGTGCTCGCCGGCACGCTGCGCAACGAAATCGTGCGGCGCACCCGGAGCATCCCGGTCGACGCCGGCAACCTCGACCGCCGCGGCGAAGTGATTCGCTGGCTGCTCGAGCAGGCCCGCGAGGACAGTTCGGTCTACAAGGATGCGTTGCAGCAGGCCGATCTGTACGTACAAGCCGCGAAGGGTGACATCGAGGGCCTGCGTTGGCAGCAGCGCGTGCTGCAGGCCCAGGGCGACCTCGCGGCCGAGTTCGCGCTGCTCGATGGCCTGCAGGGGCCGCACCGGGAGACTGCGTTCCGTTACACGGGCCTCGGTCGCATCAAGGCGCGGCTGGGCCTGCTGGTCGATGCGGAAGCCGATCTGCGCAAGGCGACCGAACTGGCGCCGCTCGACGCCCGTGCCCACGCGGCGCTGGCCGAGTTCCTGCTGCAGCGTGGGCGCAGCAGCGAGGCGGTGCAGGCAGCGCGCCGCGCCGAGCAGACCTTCGGCACCTTGCTCGACCCCAGCGACCGCCGACAGGTCGGCCGGATCGTGCTGTCGTGCCACCTGGCGATCGACGAGGTGGCCGCCGCCCAGGATGCGCTGCGCCGGTTGGACGGCAGCGAGCGGGCCTACCTCGATGGTGCGATCAAGTACGCGGCCGGCGACGTCGCCGCGGCGCTGACCGCGTTCCGGACCGTCAGCGGGGCCGACGCCGGGGCGGCGCGACTGGGGCAGGCCGCCTGCCTGGTCCGACTCGGCACCTGGCAGGAGGCCTACGAACTGCTACTGACCGTCTACGACCAGGAACCGCTGCTGCGCAGCCGCGCGGCCAGCGGCGTCGCGCTGCTGCAGCTGCGGCTCGGCCAGCCCGAAGCCGCCCTGGCGTGGCTCGACCGCGCCCAGGAGGCGGATCCGCTGGATCCGTACGCCTTCTACCTGCGCGGGGCGACGTTGGCGCGGCAGGGCGACTTCGCCGGCGCCGAACAGGCCCTGCTGGCCTGTTTGAAGCTGCGCGACGACTTTGTGCACGCGTTGGTCGAGATGGCGGCGCTGTTGTCGCAGCGCGCGCTCGAGCAGGGCTCGACGAGCGCCGCGAGCGGCGCCCTGCGCTACGGCACGCGCGCCGTGCACCTGGCGCACAAGCCGAGCTACGAACTGCACGTCCTGCAAGGTCTGCTCGCGAACTTCAGCGGCGACCTGCGCACGGCGCAGACCGCGTTCGCGGCGGCCCGCGAACTCGGCAGCGACGAGCCCCAGAAGCTCGCGGCGCGCGGGGCCCTGGCGGTGATCGCGTACAGCCGCGGCCAGCGCGAGGAAGCCGAGAGCACCCTGGTGCGCATGGTCGCCGACCTGCCCAAGGAGGACGCCCTGCGGGTCTGGGCCGAGGCGACCCTGACGGCGATCGACGACCACGGCCAGAAGGAGATGCTCGGCGACGGCTTCGAGCGCGGCGAGGTCGGCAAGATCTGGCCTGGCGAACGCGACGGCAGCCTCGGCGCGCAGGTGCAGGACGGCATGCTGGTGTTCGACGGCACGTTCCCGCGGTCCGGGCAGGGCGAGGTCTCGGTGCGCCGCGCCAACGCGGTGCCCAAGGGCCGCAACTTCCTGGCCGTGGGGGTGCGCATGCAGCATGGGCCGAAGCAGCCGCGCAGCGATGGCTTCAGCGGCCTGCGCATCGAGACCCAGGCTGGCGGCGGGCGCGGCAGCGAACTGCGCGTGCAGCTCGGTGTGCGCGAAGGCCAGCCGTACCTGACCATCGAGGAGAGCCGCAAGGAGCCGGTCCGGGCCGTGCTCGACGTCGCCGGATTCGATCCGACGGCCTGGCAGCAACTCGAATTGCGCGTCGTGCCGCGCGGCGAGCAGAGTCGCAGCTTCGCGCTGGAGGTGTCGTGGAACGGCCGGCTGGTGCGCAGCCACGACCTCGAGACGTTGTCGGGCAGCACCGGCAACGAACTGGTCACCGGCCTGTTCGCCACTGGCAGCAAGGGCGGGGCCGTCGACGTGCGCTTCGACGACTACCGCCTGGAGCGCCGCAAGGACCGCTGAACGAGCCACGCCATGGACCAGACGACGACCATCCCCGGTTCCCGCCAACGCCGCGGCCGCGCGCCGCAGCGCGGCTTCACGCTGATCGAGCTGATGATCGTGATCGCGATCCTCGGGGTGTTGGCCGCAGTGCTGCTGCCGAACATCCTCGGCGCGACCGATTCCGCGAACGCCGCCGCCAGCGAAGCGACGCTGCTGCGGCTCGAGACCGGCTGCAAGGCCTTCCAGCAGAAGCACGGCTTCTACCCGCCGGCCGACCTGCGCAGCCCGGCGAAGGAGCTGGCGGTCGACTGGAAGTCGGACAACGGCCAGAACACCGGCATCGAGTCGCTGGTGGCGTTCCTGAGCCTGGCGCGCCAGGGCGGCGCCGACCTGTCCGACCTCGGCGACAAGCTCACCAACACCGACAAGGACGACCACGGCGCCGAGCACAAGCTGCTGCGCCGCAAGGACCGGGTCGAGGTCGCCGATGCGTGGGGCATGCCATTCGCCTACTTCGACAAGGCGGCGCTGGGCAAACCGCAGATGGTCTGCACGCCGCTCGGCGATCTGCTGCCGGCGGCAGCCCTGAAGGATGCAGCCGGCAACTTCCACGGCGGCAAGTACCAGTTCCTCAGTGCTGGCAAGGACGGCGTGTTCGGTACCGACGACGACCTCGTCTGGCCGCGCAACTGACCCGCACACGGCTTGCCCCGCTGGCAAGCCGGTCCAGCGGCCGCGTCACTTCGGCAACCCGACGACGATCCCCAACTAGAATCACCCCCATGGCCCAGGCGTTTCCGGCTGCTGCTCGCCACGACGGCTTCACGATCCTCGAGCTGCTGGTCGTGACCGGGGTGTTGGCGGTGTTGTTCGGGCTGGGTGTCGGGTTCCTCGGCCAGACCGACCCCGAGCAGATCGCCGCCGCGGTGATCGCCGGCGAGACCCGCAACGCGCAGGTCACGGCGCGGGCCGAGGGCTTGCCGACCGAAGTGCTGATCACGCCGGGCGTCGACGGCATGCCGGCGACCGTGCAGGCGCGCCTGCTCGAGCCGGTCGCCAGTTGGCGCTTCGAGCCCGGCGAAGGCGTCGCCGATCCGGACCTGCGCCCGCTGCTCGGCGGCGAGGACGAACCCCGCGGCCGGTTCGGCCATGGCCGTCGGTCGGGCGGTGACGGGCGGGCGCCGGTGCTGCGTTGGTCGCTGCCGCGCGCCGAGGAGTTCGCCGAAGGTTTCGCGGTGCGCCTCGACCTCCGCCTCGACCACCGGCAGGCTGGCAGCGTGCGTCGGCTGGGCAGCGCGCTCGACCTGCAACTCGACGCCGAGGCGCGGCTGCAGGCGCGCTTCCGGGTGCGCACCGGCGGTGGTGGGTCGCAGGGTGCGCAGGTGCAGAGCCAGCGGCCGCTGCCGCTGCGCACCTGGTGCACGATCGACGCCGTCTGCGACGGCCGCAGCGTCTGGCTGGTCCTGGACGGCCAGGAACTCGGCCGCGCGTTCGCCGACGGGGGGCCGTTGCTCGAACCGGGCGAACAGCTCGACGTGTTGCCGGCCGACGCCGCGCTGCCGGCGACGGTCGACGAAGTGCGGGTCTTCGCGCAGGTGTTCGCGCCGCCGCAGTACCTGCCGACCGAGCTGGTGCCGACGCGCACGTTCCGATTCGCCTACGACCCGCAAGGCGAGGTGGTGGCGGCCCCGCAGGTGCAGTGGCAGGTGCCCGAGGAGGGCCGATGAACCCGACGACGATGCCTGGCGGCACGCTGCCGCCGAACGTGCCGAACGTGCCCTCTGCGCCCGCGGCGGGCATCGCGTTGCTGGCGGTGCTGTTCGCCTTGACCCTGCTGGCGATGCTGGCCCTGCCGTTCGCGGTGTCGATGAGCGTGGGGGCCGACGCCTCGGTGCGCGCCGTCGAGAGTGCCCAGGTCGAGCAGGCCTCGGCGAGTGCCCGCGACCTGCTGCTCGCCGACGTCGCGCTGTCGCACCCGTCGCTCGACGAGACGCCGGCCCATGACGGTCTCGACGAGTACCCGGATCTGGTCGCGCCGGGCCAGGCGTTCGCGGCGTTGCGCGAAGAGGGCCGCGTGCAGCTCGGCGGCGAGGTCTGGGATCTGCAGCGCTACGCCGCCCTGGACGGGGCTTCGCCGCTGCTGCTCGCCAACGTGCTCGGCGCGACCGCGCGGCTGCGCGAGGACCTGCTGCCCGAAGCGACGGTGATGCTGCTCGACGACGCCGACCGGCTGCCCGACAGCGGCTACGTGTGGCTCGCCCACGAGGTGATCCGCTACGGCAGCAAACGCGGCAACGAACTGCTCGAGCTCGAGCGCAACCAACTGCTCGGCGAAGGATTCGTCGAGCGGACCAGCCCGGTCGCCGCCACCGCCCTGGTGCTGGACCTGCGCTGCGTCTTGGCGGCGGCGTGGCCGTTCCTGGGCCGCGGCGACGGGGCGCGCACCGCGCGGCGGCCGTTCGCGGCGGTCGGCGAGCTGGCCGAGATCGCCCAGGCCCGGCTGGGGGCGTTCACGACCGACGAACTCGATCGGTTCGCCGCGACCCTGTCGGCGCACACGCTCAGCGAGACCACCTCGGTGTGGTCGCGGCCGGAGCGCGTGTTCGACGGCCTGCGCGCCGGCGACCGCTGGCTGCGGGTGCGCTCCGCGCTGCACCTGGGCCCGGGCAGCACGGTGCGGCTCCGCAACCTCGCCACCGGCGAGTCCGAGTACGGGTTGGTGATGTCGGCGGCGACCGAACGCTCGACCCAGGATCTGTTGCTGCCGCAGGTGTTCGTGCTCGGCCTGCTGCATCCGGTCGGCCGTGAGTTCCCCGGCACCGACACCGTCGTCGAAGCCCTGATCCCGGCTCCGGTGAACGCCAACACCGCGTCGGCCGCGTGCGTTCGACGTGCGGGTGCCCGACGCCCAGCAGCGGCAACGCAGCACCCCGCCGCTGCCGATCAGCCGTGGCCAGGCCGAAGAACTCGCCGAGCAGATCGTCGCGTCGCGCAGCGACCCCAGCGGCGCGCCCGGCACCGGTCCGTTGACCGGCTGGCGGGATCTGGCCGAACGTTGCTTCCAGCCGCGCTTCGGCGAGGCGAGCGATGCGCAGAAGGCGGCCTGGATCAACCTCTACCGCAACTTCGAGACCGGCCGCGACAGCCACCTCGAGATGGGCACCGCACCGCTGAGCTTCCGCAGCGGGCCGTGGGTCGGCTACCGCGCCGCCGCCAGCCGTTCGCGCAGCACGGCGGCGCTCGGCATCGCCGCGCGCCACGAACGCACCGGTCTGGCCGCGGTGGTGCCGGGTTTCCAGCTCGAACGACGCTGGGACAGCCAGGTGCTGCTCGAAGAGGCGTTCCGCCTCGATCGCCGGGCTCCGTACTACACGACGCGGCCGATCAACGTCGGGGCGATCCTGCCCAACGATGCCGGCAACGATCCGGCACCGCGGTACGCCGCGCACCTGCTGTCGATGGCCTACCCTGGGGCGGGCTTCGGGGCCCCGCGCTTTCCGTCGCCGGACGCGGTCGACGCGGCGTTCGGGCCGGCGCCGGCGATGGTGCGCCTCGGCGGCGTGCCTGGCCAGGCCAGCGCCTGGGAATCGTGCGTGTTCGAGAGCGATCCACGCGGCTTCGACGTGACACGCGACGGTGCCTACCGGATCACCAACAGCGGACCGCGGGGCCGCGCCGCCGGTGCCGGTGTCGAACCCGCGCCCACTGCTGGGCAAGCTGCCGGGCGCGGTCGCCATGACCGCATTGCGCTGCCGTTCAGCGAGGACGGTGGCTTTGCGGCGCGGTTCGCGGTGTCGTTCTGGGCCGAGCCGCAGACCCTCGAAGGCACCACGCTGCTCGACCACTCCGACGGCGACGACGAACGCAACCGCCTGGCCCTGCACGGCCGCGACGGCAACCTGGTTCTCGAAGTGATCGACGAGGCGGGCCTGGATCCCGATCCGAGCCAGTCCCCAGCCGGTGTCGAACGCACCGCGTCGCAATGGTCGCTGCCGCTCGCCGAACTCGGCCTGCCGGCCGACACCCCGGTGCACCTGTCGGCGTCGGCGACCTCCGGCCGGCCGAGCGACCTGACGCTGTTCGTCGACGGGGTCGTGCGCGGCAAGCCGCGCTACGTGACCCGCCTGGCCGCCGCGCTGCCGCAGTTCGACCCGACGCTCGGCAGCAACAACACGTTCCCGCCGACCGGCAGCAACGAACGTTACCTCGACGTGCAGGTCGAGAGCACCGAAGGCTTCCCCAGCGTCGGCATCCTGCGGATCGGCACCGAGCTGTTCGAGTACACGGCGATCAGCGGCAACACCTTCCAATGCCAGTGGCGCGACTCGATCGGCGGCCGCGGCGCCCGGCAGATGGCCCGCGAACACCGGCCCGACGTGCCACTCGACCAGAACGGCCGGCCGACCGTCGACATCGACAGCCTGGCGGCTTCGGGCGTGAACCTCGACGTGTTCCCCGAGCACCCGGTCGGGGCCGAGGTCGAGCTGTACGGCTACTCGGCGGTGGTCAGCGAAGACACCGCGATGATGGTCGGCAGCACGCGCGTCGACGGTGCGGTCGGCGGCTTCACGGTCGCCCGCGGCTTCGTGCCCAACCCGCGGCAGAGCTCGCTGCGCGGGCCGGGGGTCAGCCTGCAGATCGGGCGCGGCCTCGACGAGACCTGGGCCGGCGACCTCGAGCTCGCCGATCCGGTGCCGACCCGCGACTACCCGCCCGCCCAGGCCAGCCAGGAGATCGCCGACGGCTTCCCGGCCGGCGGTGGCTATGCGCTGCTGGTGCAGCGCCTGGTCCAGTTCGAGAGCAACCTGCCGGGCCAGCTGAGCGTGATGGCGGAGGTCGGCGGCGTCGAACTGATCCGTTACGGCAGCCGCAACGGCACGCGGCTGGTCGGCGTGCAACGGGCGCAGACGCTGCCCGGCAACGACAACCAGATCGGTCGCGACCAGTACCGCGCGGCGACTGCCCGGCAGTTCGTCACCGAATGGCCCGATTGGCGGCTGCCGAACGCCAACGTGACCTGGAACGAGATCCCGACGCTGATCCTGTGGGTGGTGCCGGTGTCGCTGCCGATCCAGAACGTGCAGGCGGTCTGGGATCCGGCGACGACCGAGTTGACCGAGTGGGTGCAGATCTATCCGCAAGGCAACGACAACGACACCGAATGGGTGCGCTACGACGCGATCGCCGACAACCGCCACCTGGTGCGCGGCAACCGCGCGGCGTGGGAGAGCACCCGCTACATCCTGACGCAGACGCTCGGCATCGAACGGGTGCAGGTCGGCCAGCTCGGTGCCCAGCAAGGCCCGAACGCGCTGCTGGTGCCGCCGTGGGGCACCGTCGCGGCCACCAGTGGCCACATCGGCTACACGCCGCAGATCGAGAGCACGTTCCCGCAGATCCGCGCCGCACGGCGGGCATTGGCATTCCGGGGCGATCCGTTCACCGGCACGTCGTCGCATCCGCAGAACGGCTCGCTGGTGATGCCCTGCCAGCGTCTGCAGCTGCCGTGGGGCAACTACGGGGCGTTGAGCGGCCGCGTCGGCCGCCACGACCGCGTGGCGCTGGTGCAGGGATCGACGGCCAGCGGCACGTCGCGCCCGGCGGTCGAGTGGCACACCTGCAACTGGCAGGCCTACCGCTACAACAGCGACAACCTGCAGCAGAACCGCACGCCGCCGGAACGGCTCGGCCCGTGGCCGTTCCAGCTGGTGGCGTTCCGCACCGGGGTCAACGTGCCACTGATGGGGCCACCGACCGGTACGCAGATCCTCGACCCCCGCCAATACGACCGCGTCGTCAAGTTCCCGAGCGGCGAGCTGCCGGCGGCGTTCTGCGAGGCAGTGCACGTCGGCAGTGCGGTCGGCGGCGGGTCGCCGATCCGCGGCTTCGTCGACGAGATCGACGCGGTCCGCCACCAGACCCTCGACCTCGTGCTCGAAGAGCCGTTCGACGCCAGCGCGCGCGAGTTCCGCGTCGTCACGGACATGACCGCGACGAGCGCCGGGACGGTGCGTGCCGGCGCCGACCTGTCGAGCCAGTTCCCGGAAACCGGTGGGCTGGTCTGGATCGGCGGCGAGGTGATCGCGTACTCGGCGCGCGCCGATGGCGTGTTCACGGTCGCCAACAACGGCCGCGGGCTGCTCAACACCGAAGCCGCGGGCCACGACCGTGGCCAGAACGTGCACTTCCTGACCCAGCGGCCGGCGGCGATCCTGAGCTGCGGGGTCGGCGCGCGCGACGACACGCTGGTCGTGCAGGGCCTGGGCCGGCTGCCGACCTTCGGTGGGGCGCTGCGGCTGGGTGGCGAGATCCTGCACTACACCTGGGCCAGGCGCAGTGGCGACCAGGTGTCGCTGGAGATGCCGCGTTGGTACCCGGCGGGCCGCTACGGCGAAGCGTCGTCGGCGCGCGGCTTGTTCCGCGGCCGGTTCGGCACGTCGCCGGCCGGGGCCAGCAGCGGGGAGGCGGTGATCCACTGGCCGATCCGGTACTGGGATCGGCACGCCGAGAGCTCCGACGACCCCGAACTGGCGTACTTCCAGCTGACGACCCACGAAGCGCCGAGCTTCTACCGCGGCTTGCGCTGGCGCGAGGAGACGCGCGACAGCACCGTCGACGTGGAGTGCACGGTGCGCACCGATCCACGCGTGTCCTGGACCGCGGAGCCGTCGCCGGGCAGCGGGCTGACGAGGTTCCGACGCAGCACCGGCGACGACCGCTGGTCGCGGCTCGCTGCGCAGGCGTCCCGCCTCGAACTGCGTTTCGCGACGGTCTACGAGCCCGGCGCGATCGACCTGCAGTCGTATGCGGCCCACGCGTGGAAGACCACGGTGCGCATCGACGACGTCCGGGTCGACTACGAAGGCCAGCTGCGCATCCTCGACGAGAAGGTGACCGCCCGATGAACTCCTGTTCGGCGAACCGCCGCGCGCCGCGTTCCGACGGCTTCACGCTGGTCGAACTGGTGGTGTCGATGGGCATCCTGACCGGCTTCCTGTTGATGCTGACCCAGCTGGTCGGCAGTGGCGTCAGCCTGTTCCAGGAGGGCGAAGCCGCCCAGGCCCTCGCCGACCGCGCCGAACTGGCGCGCCGCGTGCTCGATCGTGAACTGCGCACGCTGCGCGGCGACGGGGCCGGCCGCGAGCGCAGCGAGCCGGTCGACCGGCTGCTGGTGCAGGAGTTGCCGATCGGCCTGCCGGCGCGCCCGGAGCCGCGCGCGACCCACGTCCAGGTGCTGCGTGCGGCGGTGCACCTGCCGCTCGAACGCGAACTGCAGTTGATCGACACGTTGCTGGTCGAACGCCTCGCCGCCGAGGAACCCGACCTCTCGCCGGCGGCGCGCGACGAACGGCTGGCCGTGTTGCGCCGCCAGGAGCCGATCCGCGGCATCGGCAGCCTGATCCTGCTGCCCTGGCGGCAGGAAGGCGACGACGACGCGCTGCGCGAACTGCGCGCCGGGTGGCTGCTGCCGGGCCAGCTGGTGCCGGGGCCCGGCGGCCCCGTCGATCCGATGCAGGTGATCGTGCCCGGGGCCCAGGAACTGCCAGGCCTGTTGGTCGGAGCCTTGACCGAACCCATCCTGCGCGACCTCCTGCACGTCGAATTCCGGTTCTGGGGCCAGACCACCAGGAACTGGCGCGACAGCGAGAGCGGCGGTCCGTTCCGGGTCTGGGACAGCGCCCGGGCCGGCTGGCTCGGCGACCCCAGCACCGGTGGGGTCTTCGCGCTCGACCGCGGTCCCGAGAGCCTCGCCGACGTCGACGACGACGTGCACCCGCACGCCGTCCTGGTCCGCTGCGTGGTCGCCCAGCCGGCAGGACTCGCCGCCGACGGCCTGCTCGCCGCCCCGATCGGGGCGAGCGACGAACGCCTCGAACTGGTCGACGGCGAACGTTTCCCCGGCGATCCCGACGGCGGCTGGGTGAAGGTCGACGGCGAGTGGATGCGGTACGATCGGCGCAGCGGCGACGTGCTGTACGGCTTGTCGCGCGGCCAGCGCCGCACGCGGCCGATCGAACACCCGGCCGGTGTGCGCGTGCACGTCGGTCGCAGCCTCGAGTTCGTGGTGCCGTTGCCGCACGGCAAGGACGATTGGAATGGCTGAACTGCACGCAACGCTGCCGACGTCGACCCGCCGCCGTGGCGAGGCCGGCTTCACGCTGGCCGAGATGCTGGCCGCCCTGGGCATCCTGCTGTTCGGCATCACGGCCCTGCTCGGCGCCTTGTCGTCGAGTGTGTCGCAGCGCCGCAGCACCGAGGCGCGGCTCGCCGCGGCCGCGCTCGCCGAACAGGTCGTGCACCGGCTGCAGCACGAGAGCCTGCGACCGCGCGCCGACGCCGAGTCGGCCCTCGACCTCGAACTGGCGCCCCTCGCCGACCAGACCGCACCGGGGTTCCCCGGCATGACCTGGACGGCGACGACGGTGGCGGACCCCGACCGCCCCGACCTGTGGTTGGTGCGCATCCGGGTGATCTGGCTGGAGGAAGGCGACGAGGAGTTCGTCGAGTTCCTGCGCCTGCTGCCCTGCCAACTGCCGCTGGCGCAACGTGTGTCGCGGTTCCGCGACGATTCCGAAGCTGCTGTCTCCCGGTGAACCGATGAAGAACCTGTTCCGCTCCGCCTTCCTCGCCGTGGCCGCCGTCCTCGCGGCTGGCTCGCTGGCGGCACAATCCGTCCAGTTGGTCAACGGCCAGACGCTGCTGGCGACCATCGAGAACGCCGACGGCGACGGGCTGCGCATCAAGCGCCTCGACAACGGCGGCGTGCTCGACCTGCGCTGGGAGCACCTGTCGACGGCGAGCGCGCTCGACATCAAGCGCCGCTTCGATCTGGCCGGGGATGCCGAGAGCGAACTGCTGGTCAACTGCGAAGAAGTGACCTACACGGTCGCCGGGCAACCCAACCGCCTGATCGGCAAGGTCGCCGACCGCACGCCGACCCACCTGGTCGTCGTGCAGCGCGGGGTGACGTTCAACATCCCGACGGCCGAGCTGCGCGGCATGCGCACCGTGCAGGCACCGGTCACGCAGGTCTACACGCTCGACGAGTTCTACGCCTCGCGGCTCGCCGAGGACCCGCCCGGCGATTCGGCCGACAAGCACCTGCTGGTGGTGGAGGACCTGCTCAAGGTGCGCGACTACGAACGTGCCGAGGAGCACGCCAAACGCGCCAAGGAGCTCGGCAACTCGCGCGATCCGCAGCGCGTCGACATGCTGGCTGCCAAGGTGGCCCGCTACAAGGAGGCGTCGCGCGAGCGGGCCCTGCTCGACCAGATCCAGGCGTGCCGCAGCCGCGGCCAGCTGGCCGACTTCGCCAAGGGCCGGAAGCTGCTCGAGCAGTTCGCCAAGGACTTCCCGCAGTCCAAGATCAAGTCCGACTTCGACGCCGAGCAGAAGCGGTTCGAGGCCTCGCGCACACGCTTCATGACCCAGCAGGTGGCCGAACAGTTCCGCCGCAGCCTGCAGATCGTCGCCGAGAAGAAGGCCGCCGAGACCGAGCTGACGCTGCAGGCGGCCCGCGACTACGCCGAGAACGAGCTGACCGACGAACTGTTCGCGCGCACCGCCCAGCAGCTCGGCATCGACGTCGCCGAGGCCAAGACGCTGTGGCCGGAGCGCGTCAAGTTCCCAGTCGGCAAACGCGCCGAGCACTTCGCCTACGGGCTGGGTTCGTGGATCCTCGGCGAACCGGCGATCGTCAAGGACACCGCGGTCGGCAAGGCCAAGGACCAGCAGGCGCAGCAGAACCCGGGTGACCAGGGCAACCAGCGCGACGTCGAGCGGGTGCAGCGGGCGCTGCGGCAGGCGGTGGAACGGCGGCGGGCCGCGCAGGCCGCCGGCCAGGGCCAGCAGCAGCAAGAAGAGTCCGACGAGGACTGGTGGCGTGAGGCCAGCCGCCCCGAGCGGGCCGGTTGGTTGCGGGCCTACTACGCGGAATTCGGCAAGCAGCTGGTGGTGACGTTCGCCAGTGCGTCGGCGTGCGCGGCCTGCTACGGCCAAGGCACCCAACCCGAGATGGGGCCGGACGGCAAGCCGATCCGCGCCAAGTGCTACCTGTGCCACGGCACCAAGTGGACGCGCAGCTTCAAGGCCTACTGAGCTGCGGCTCCCGCGGCGCTTCGCGTCCAGCTCGGATGCGCCGGATGCGCAGCGGAAGCAGGAGCTCGGAGCCAGTCAGCTCCGGCGGCCTCTGCTGGTGGTCACCGCAGCGACGACGCAACCTCTGGTTGCGGCCGCAGGCACTGCTGAAGGTCGCCAGCGGCCTCGGGGTCGCCTGGCTGACGGCCTGTGCCGGTCCGGCGGTTGCCCGGCCGTCGCCGGCTCCGGTCGCTCCCTTGGCAGCACCGTTGCCGCCGGTGGCGGTGGTGCCGAGCCAACCGCCAGCTGCGGTCGGGTTCGGCCCCGAGCTGTTGTTGCCCGATCCGGCTGCCCAGGATGGCGAAGTGGCGCGCGTCGGCGATCTGGTGTTGCGGCAGAGCCACGCCTTCGCCCGCTTGACCAGTGCGCATCCGAACCTGGCGCTGACCGCGGTCGATCTGCTGGTGTTCGACGTGTTGGTCGCCCGGCACGCCGAACAGCACGGCGTGCGGGTCGATCCGGCCCGTGTCGAAGCCGTCGCCCACGACGAGGAACAGGCGATCCGCGCCCAGGTGCAGGCCGAGCTCGGCGACGCGACGGACTTCGCCGCGTACGTCTGGCGGATCTTCGGCATGCGGCTCGAGGATTGGCAGCGCACGCTGCGGGTGCGCACGGCGCAACGGCTCTACCAGGGCTACGTGATCCGCTACCTGGCGTTGCGCGAGGATCGCGCCGTGGTGCGTTTCCTGGCGACCCGCGAGTTGCCGACGGCCCGCGAGGTCGTCGACAAGGTCCGCGCCGGCGCCGATTTCGGGACCCTGGCGCTGCGCTGGTCCGACGATCCGTCGCGCCGCGACGGTGGGTTGTTGCCGGCGTTCGGGCGCGGCTTCCGGCACCCGGTCGCGCAGGTGGCGTTCGAACTGCAGAAGGGCGAGGTCGCCGAGCCGTTCCGGGCCCGGCTGGGCGACGAGGAACGCTGGTTCGTCGTCTATTGCCTCGACCGCCTCGACGGCCGGGACGTGCCGTTCGCGGTCGTGCGCGACGAGATCGACCGCGATCTGGCGCAGAACCCGCTCACGCAGGTCGAGACAGCGGCGTACACGCTGCGTTGGCGAGGTGCGCAAGAACGGGACGGGCGCGAAAGTGCCACGTCGGACAAGTGACAGCGGCATTGCGGTGCGCTACAAATGGGGCTCATGGACGACATCTCCCGCGAATTGCCGCCGGACACCACCAGCGAAGCAACGGGCCAGCCGAGCGACGTCCGGCTGGTCGACGACCGCCGTCTCGCGGGCAAGGGGCCGAGCGAGTGGGTGGCGCACGAACGCGGCGGCATCTCCGGCGATCTGGTGGTCGGACGCGAGAGGGTGTCGGCAAACGATGGCGGGCTTGGCCGGGAGATCCCGATGAGCGACAGCCCTAGATTCCTGCCTGACGACCCGGCAGCGCGGGCGACGCCGGCGCCTGCCGAGGTGCCTGGCGATGCGGAGTCGGCCAGCGATGCCGAGGTGTCCAGCGATGCCGAGGTGTCCAACCATGCCGAAGGGCCGGCGCTCGGCCACGAACCGGTCGAACCGGCGCCGGCGAGCGACGAAGTCGACCTCGACGCGGCTCGCGCCGCCGCGCTGGCCGAGGAGAGCACCCTCGACGAGAGTTACGAGCCCGACGAAGACGACGACGGCCTGCCGCCCGTTCCCGAGCTCGCCGACGCCCGCGAAGTCGCCAAACTGGTCTACGTGCTGATGCTGTCGTCGCGCGAAGGGCTGACGCTGCTGCGCCTGGCGCAGGCCGTCAACACCACCCAGAAACTGGTCGAAGAGGCGCTCGGCATCCTGCAGCAGCAGTTCGCCGAACTCGGCCTGCCGGTCGAACTCGCCCGCACCGGCGACACCGTCAAGTGGCTGTCTGCGCCGTCCACGTTCGTGCACCTGCAGCGCCTGCGCGGTGTCAAGAAGCTGGAGAAGCTGTCGCCGGCCGCACTCGAGACGCTGGCGGTGATCGCCTACCGGCAGCCGGTGATGCGCAGCGAGATCGAAGCGATCCGCGGCGTCAAGGCGGGGCCGCTGCTGCAACACAAGCTGGTCAAGGTCACCGGGCGTGCCGACGTACCCGGCCGGCCGCTGCAGTACGGCACGACGCCGCTGTTCCTGGAGCGCTTCGGGATCGCGTCGGTGCAGGAACTGCCGAGCGTCAAGGAATACAAGAATCTCGGGTGATCGGCCTCGGGTGATCGGCCTCGGGTTACCGGCGCCGGGGCCGGCTCGGCCCTCGGGTTGGCTGCGCCGAGGGCTGCCGCGGTGGCTCGTCGGCAAAATCCTGCCGCCTTGCACCTTGCATCGGCCGCTCCAGAACGTATTCTCTCTGCCCGCAAGCACGTCCCGGTCGTCTAGTCCGGCCCAGGACCCTAGATTTTCATTCTAGTAACACGGGTTCGAATCCCGTCCGGGATACCACAAGGCTCGCCGCACCCGCGGCGAGCCTTTTTCATTCCGCCCCGCAGGTCAGGAGCCGTGCGCTGGTCTGCAGCCGTGCTGGCCGGCTCGCTGGACAGGCCGGACCTTGCCGGCGAATCTGCAGTGGCGATCCAGCCGATGCCCGACCCTTCCGCCTTTCCGGACGAGCCCGCCGCGCCGCTGCACCTCGGGGTGCTGCTCGCGAACGCCGCCGGCTCGGCCTTCGCACTGACGGCGGTCGGCGAGCACTGCCCGGCGGCGGAGTTCGCGGCCCGGGTCCGGCGCGCGGCGGCCGGCCTGTGCGCCGCCGGATTCCAACCGGGAGACCGGCTGGCGATCCTGCTGCCCCGCTGCGTCGACGAAGCCGTCGCGATCGCGGCGGCGATGCTCGCCGGTGGGTTGGCGGTGCCGATCCACGGCAAACTCAAGACCGACCAGGTCGCCCACATCCTCGCCGACGCCGAGCCGTTCGCGGTGGTGGCCTGCAACACCCGCCTGTTGGGGTTGCGCGACCCGCAGCTGCTGCTGGGTGGTCGGCGCTGCTACCGGACCGGCCCGGGTGCGCTGCCGGTACCGAGCGAGCCGTGGGCGGAGCTCGACGGCGCACCAACGGCGTTGCCGGAGCTGACTCCGGATCAGCCGGCGGTGCTGCTCTACACCAGCGGCAGCACCGGTCTGCCCAAGGGCATCGTGCAGAGCCACCGCAACCTGTGCCTGGGAGCTGCCGTGGTCGCCGGGTACGTCGAACTCGGCCCCCGCGACCACGTACTGGCATTGCTGCCGTTCAGTTTCGACTACGGCCTGAACCAGCTGCTCGGCGCGTTGTTCGCCGGCTGTAGACTCACCGCCGCCGATCCACTGGGGCCGGGCGAACTGCACGAACTGCTGCGGAGCGTGCAACCGACGGGGCTCGCCGGCGTGCCATCGCTGTGGCACCAGGTCGCCACCAGCCTCGGCACGGGCACGTTGACCGCCAAGGACGGGCAATCGCTGCGGTACGTGACCAACAGCGGGGGGCTCCTGCAGCCTGCCGACAGCCAGGTGCTGCGCCAACACTGGCCGCACGTCGCGATCTACGCGATGTACGGCCTGACCGAGGCGTTCCGCAGTGCCTACCTGCCGCCGGCCGAGTTCGACGCCCATCCGACCTCGTTCGGCCGCGCCTTGCCCGGCGTCGAGCTGCTGCTCGTCGAGCCTGGCACCGGCCAACCGATCGACGGTCCGGGCGAAGGCGAACTCGTCCACGCCGGAGCGCTGGTCGCGCTCGGCTACTGGCGCAAGCCGGAGGCCACCGCGGCGAAGTTCCGGCCCGACCCGCGCGGTCGCCCAGGCCGGGTCGTCTACTCGGGCGACCTCGTGCGCCGCGATGCCGAGGGGCGGCACTGGTTCCTGGCCCGCCTCGACCGCCTGCTGAAGGTACATGGCCACCGGGTGTCGCCGGACGAGGTGGTGCTGGCGGTGCGCGGCCTGCCGGGGGTCGGTGAAGCCGCCGCGATCGGCTTGCCCGGTGGCGCCGAGGGCCATCGCATCGTGCTGTTCGTCGCCGGGGATCCCGGCGACGCCGACCTGCGCACGAGCCTGCAGCGGGCCTGCCGGCAGCGTTTGCCGTCGTTCGCGCAGCCGGCCGAACTGGTCGTGTTGGCCAGCCTGCCGCACAACCCGAACGGCAAGATCGACGAAGCCGCGCTGCGCGCGCAACACCGCGCCGCGCCGCAGTGAACGCCACCATGCATCGCCAACCGTTGTTCGACCTGTTGGCCCGCTACGCGGCGGCCAACCCGCAGGAGCAGGATCTGGTCGCCCGCTTCACCGCGTTCGCCGCGCAGCACGCCGATTGCCTGCTGCGCAGCTGCGTGCCCGGCCACCTGACGGCCTCGTGTTGGATCGTCGCCCCGGATCGTCGCCACGTGCTGTTGACGCACCATCGCAAGCTCGGCCGCTGGCTGCAGCTCGGCGGGCACGCCGACGGCGAGGCGAACCTCGCCGAGGCGGCGCGGCGCGAGGCCCAGGAGGAGTCGGGCATCGCCGAACTGACCTTGCTGACCGGTGCCGCTTGCACCGAGCTCCTGGTGCCGCTGGACCTGGACGTGCACCCGATCCCGGCCCGGCGCGACGAACCCGAGCACCTGCACTGGGACGTGCGCTTCCTCTTCGTGGTGCCGTTCGAGCAGCCGCTGGTGCTGTCGGCGGAGTCCAAGGCCCTGGAATGGGTGCCGGTCGACGGCCTGCAGCGGCGCACCGACGAGGTCAGCGTGCTGCGGCTGGCGGCGAAGGCGCAGCGGCTGGGCGCGCACTGCTGAGCGGTGCTGCGGGTGTTGCCGCCGGCGGCGGTGCCACCAACGGACCGCGCAGCACGACGAACGGGCCCGCCAGCTCGTCGGCGAGCAACCGGCGCGGCAGCGTTCGCGGGGCCTTCTGCAGCGGATCGTGCAGGATCGCCAGTTCGCCGACCAGGGCCACCGCGACGGCATGGCCACGACTGCGGTTGCTGCCGACCAGCACCAGCTCGCCAGCCACCTGGCCGGGGTCGAACCGCTCGATCGAGATCGGCAGGTCGGGAGCGGTCCGGAGCAGCCCGGCGTAGAGGTCCCAGAGTCGGCAGCCGGTGCGGCGCGTGCGGCAGGCCGCAGCGAGTTCGCGTTCGGAGTGGGACCGCCCGAACCACGCCAACGCCGAAGCGCACGCAGCCGCCCCGCACGTGTACACGGTCGACTGCCGCAGGTGGCGATCGACGCCCGGCCGACGCAGGTCGCCGTGCGTCTGCTGCTTCCAGTCCACCACCACGCGGCTGGAGA
>DAIMFJ010000014.1:0-388 GCA_036724695.1 Planctomycetota bacterium | reverse complement strand
CGGCGTGCTGCCACGCGCCGTGGGCGAGCAGCAGACCGGCGGCGAGTCCGAGCACCTGCCGGTTCCAACGCAGCGGCAGATGGGCCGCAGTGGCGGCGAAGAAGCAGACTCCGAACGCGTACAAGGACAGGCTTTGCCACGGCGCATAGCCGGCCCACGGCAGCACCCGCCATTCCCAGTCGGGCCGCAGGTCGAGCCCCACGCGCAGGCCCAGCAGCGCCAGACTGGCGGCGGCCAGCGGCGTGGCCCAGCCCGCCCGCCGACGGGCCGCCAGGTAGACCAGCCAGCCGGTCCCCGCGGTGCCGAGCACCAGGAGCGCGCACCAGAGCATGTGCACCTATCGGCTCCGCGGGGCGTGGTACGGAAGGGGCTTGGGTGGAGCGTGGGG
>DAIMFJ010000013.1:32038-34287 GCA_036724695.1 Planctomycetota bacterium | reverse complement strand
CGTGCGGGTCGGTGCGGCGCGCCTGCAGTTCGGCGCGCAGGCGGTCGATCTCGACTTCGCGACCGTTCGCGGCGCGCGGCAGCCAGGCGTAGAACCAGCGGCCGATCGCGCCGGTCAGCAGCAGCGCGGCGAGGCCCCAGAACGCATAGCCGCCGGGGGTCTCGCGCGGCGCCATCGCCGCATGCAGCGCGGCGACCACGAACGCGAGCACACCGGTGGCAACGTGCACGGAGAGCCACGTCGGCAGCGATCCCCAGCCGAAGCCGCGCCATTGTTGCCGGCGCGCCAGGTAGGCCAGGTTGAGCAGCATCGCCGCGGCGGCCGCGATGCCGAGCCACAGGCCGAGGCCGCGACCGGGCGACAGCCAGACGTGTTTGGGGTCGCCGGCACGTTCGACGTTCGGCAGCCCGTAGTAGTCGAGATGCCACAGCACGAAGCCGCCGGCGACCAGCGTCAGCAGCAGGGCGGCGGCCAGGGCCGGCACGAGGCTGTTCGCGCGCGGTGGCTCGGCGGGCGTCGTCGTCGGGGTCGGAGTCGCGTCGCGGCGATGGTCGAACGACACACCGCTGCGTTCGAGCAGCGCGAACGGCGGTTCGCCGCCGATCATCACGAACACGTCGTCGGCGGGCAGTTCCTGGGCGCCGACGCCGGTGCGCACGACGACCTTGCCGGCGGTGATCGCCGCGACCTCGGCGCTGCGCACGGCTTGCAGTCCGCCACTGGCGAGCTGGGCCGCGAGGCGGTCGCGGTTCCGGCGCCGCAGACGCGTGAACTCGGCCTGGCGATGCACGAGCGTCACGCGGTTGCCGCTCTGCTCGGCGAGGGCCAGCGCGGCTTCGATCGCGCTGTCGCCACCGCCGACGACGACGATCGTGCGGCCCTGGTAGCTGGCCGCGTCGAGCAGGCTGAACGCGACGTGCGGCAGGTCCTCGCCGGGCACGCCCAGGCGCCGCGGCGTGCCGCGGCGACCGACCGCCAGCACCAGATGCCGCGTGCGGTGGCTGCCCGCCGAGGTGTGCACCAGCAGGGTGCCGTCCGCTTGTCGCTCGACCTGTTCGAACGCGACGCCGCCGGTGAACGGCAGTTCGTGCCGCTCGGCGATGCCGCGCCACAGCTCGATCAGTTCTTCCTTGCCGTACTGGCGCTCGCGCATGCGGCCGTACAGCGGCAGTTCGACCGGTTCGGTCAACACCAGTTTGCGGCGTGGATACTTGGCCACCGTGCCGCCGATCGCCTGCTCCTGGTCGAGCAGCACGAAGCGCACCCCGGCGGCGCGCAGCGCCAACGCACAGGCAAGCCCGCCTGGCCCGGCGCCGACCACGACCGCGTCGAGGTCCGTGTCGTCGGCAGCGGCCCCACTGGGCACGAGGCAGCGTGCCGCGACGTGTTCGCCGACCTGGCGGCCCTGGTTGATCGCCGAACGGATCAAGGCCCTGGCGGTGACTTCCCCGACCAGGAACACGCCGGGCATCGTCGGTGCCTCGAGGTGGTCGTCGAGCACCGGCACGTCGCGACGTTGGCTCAGGTCGCCGGTGGCCAGCGTGACGGCGCCGACCGGGCACTCGGCGACGCAGTGCGCATGACCGACGCAGGCCGACGCCTGCACGACGGCGGCCTGACCGTGCACGAGCTGCAGCACACCATCCTCAGGACAGGCCTTGACACACGTACCACAGCCCAGGCAGCGCTCGAGGTCGATCACCGGTACCTGCAGCGGCGGTGCGGTCGCAGGGCGTTGCGCGGCGTCGCGACGTTCGGCCAACGCGTCGGCCTGGCGCCGCAGGTCGGCGCGGCGATGCCACGCGGCGGCCAGCGCCAGCGCCAGCACCATGGCGATCGAGCCGAGCAGGATCCAGGTCATCGTGGGCCTCCGGCGGCGCCGCGGCGCGCGCCAGCGAGCGGTCACCGGGACGGTGCGGCGAGCGTGGCCGGCAGGGCCGCGTTCTCGACGTAGGCGCGCGCGGCGGCGAGGCTCGACTCCATCATGCGGTCGAGCTCGCGGGCGTTGCCGGCCAGCACCTTGACCTCGTCCTGGATGTCGGCCAGCGCGCTGGCGTTGAGGTCGTGGCCGAGGAACGCGGCGTGGTCGCGCAGCGTCTTGACGTAGGCGTCGAAACGGTCCTGGGCCGGCACGGCGGTGGCGAGCAGGGTGTCGTAGCGCTGCCGGGTCACCTCGTAGCGCATCTGGCTGCGCTGGCGCAGGCGCTCGTTGTCGATCCCGGCGAGGTCCTTCTGCCATTGCACGAACA
>DAIMFJ010000013.1:22038-32028 GCA_036724695.1 Planctomycetota bacterium | reverse complement strand
GGAAGACCGTGGCGTCCTTCGCGTCGAGGCGCACCGTGACCACGCGCAGGCCGGCCTCGCGCAGCGCGCGCGCCTTGCGCCCGAGCAGCGAGCCGTTGGTGGTCAGCGTGAGGGCCAGCGGCTCGCCGGCGGCGGTCATCGGCGCCACCGAGCTGCGGAAGCGTCGCGCTTGTTCGTCGGCGGCGTCGATCGCCAGCACGAAGCGCGCGTAGACGGTGGCCGCGGGCTCCTTGCCGAACTGGCCGGCGGCCAGCGTGTTCAGGCGTTCGAACGAATCGCCGATCGCCAGCCGCGAACGTTCGGCTTCGACGTGCACCCGTTCGATCCAGGCGACCAGGGCCTCGACCTTGGCTGGATTGTCCTGGGGATTCGGGCCGCTCGAGCACGCGGCGAACAGGAGCGAGCAACCGGCGACGACCTGGAGGAATCGGCTTGTGCGCATGGGCGGACGGCGGGGCGGGCGGCGGAACTGCCGCGCCAACCCCCCGTTCTGATCGACCGATGCGACCGGCAGCTTGAGTGGCTGCCCCGCCTTGGGACCGCGCCGGTCCCAGCGCCGCTACCGGCGGTTCGGGTACCGGGCCTGGCGCGGCCTGCTGGCTGGCACGCGCTGGCTCAGTTCCAGCGCATGTTGCGCCCGAACGCGACGAGCACCAACACGAACAGCCCATAGCCGGCCCCGACCACCAGTTGGGGGCCACCGGCGACCACGGTCGCCGCGAACGTGCTGCCCTGCAGATGCAGCGGCACGCTGACGGCCAGCTGCAACACGACGAACGCGATCATCCGGTGCAGGCTCCTGGCGCCGCGGCTGCCCATCGGGAAGTGGCGCAGCCGCGTCGGTACCAGGTGCATCAGGCACAGTACGTCGACCAGCCAGGCCAGCAGCAACCAGACCGGGACCGGTTGGGCAGCGTCGTTGGCGGTCGCCAGCAGCACGACTCCGGCGATCGCGACGCTGCCCAGGAACGACGACCCTGCGAACTGCCGCAGCGAGCCTGCCCCGAGCAGACCGCCGAACGGCAGCAGCCAGCTGGCGGCGCGGTTGCGCCAGGTCACGGTGCCGAGTGCGCAACTGCGCAGCAGCAGGGTGCCCAACAGGGTCGCCGCCAGCAGTGCGGCAGTCGCGGCTGCCGCAGCGGTCCAGATCGGCAAGCCTCGGGCGAGTGCCCACGCCAGCACACCCGGCCACCCGCGGCGCGGCAATTCGAGCAGGAACGCGAACGGGTGGAACGGCATGCCGTGGTCAGCCGGCTGGCGGAGGGGTTGTGACCGCGATTCTGGCCGCCCACCCGTCCTACGCTGGATGCGTTCGTGCGTAAGTCAGGTGTAATTCCGGTGTAACGGCGGTCGAAGCGGGGCCGGATGTGGTTTCTTTTTCCTGCGAGCGCACTCGCTGCGCCTGTTCCCACCTCCACCTCCTCCAGTATCCAGACCATGTTGCATCGCACCATCCTGGCTGCGGCTGTATTCGCAAGTGTTGCGTCAGCCCAGCTTTCCGTCGTCATCCCGGCCGGGACGGCCACCGTCGAAGGCAACTCGAGCAATGCGTTCCCCTGGGGACGCGGCGGCACCGGGCTCCTGCTGCAGTGCGTCTACGACAGCTCGCACTTCACCAGCCAAGGCGTCAACTTCCCGATCATCATCACCGGCATGCGTTGGCGACCCAACACCAACGTCGCGCTGGCCGCGACCGGGTACGGCCAGGCTTCGGTTGCCCTGTCGACCTGCCCGCTGGACTACTCCGGTCTGTCGACGACTCTGGCCAGCAACCACGGACCTGACCTGACGACCGTGTACAGCGGGCCGGTGGCCTGGGCTGCGCAGGCCGCGCAAGTCGGCCCCGCTCCCTTCGGCATCGTCGTGCCGTTCACGAGCAACTTCCTCTACGACCCGACCCAGGGCGACCTCAACATCGAGGTCGACCTGCCGATCCAGTCGCCGGCCCCGGCGGCGTTCCAGCTGGACGTGCAGTCGACCGGTGCCGCCGCGACGCGGGTGTACGTGAGCACCGGCTACCCAGGCACGGGTACCGGCATCATCAACACCAACCATGGTGTGGTCGTGCAGGTCGACTACCAGCCGGCCGCCGGCTTGTACCCTGGCTTCAACGCGTCGACGACCACGCCGGCGCTGAACTCGCCGGTCAACTTCACCGATGCGACCTTCACCAGTGATCCCCAGGGAGTGCTCGCCTGGGCCTGGGACGTCGACGGCGACAGCGTCGTCGACTACACGACGCAGAACTGCTCGCACGGCTACCCGACCGAAGGCCGCTACGACGTCACCTTGACGGTGGTCGACGCGACCCACGGCACGCGCACGCTGACCCGCACGCAGTACATCGGCGTGGACCTGGTCGCCGCCGACTTCACGGTGCAACAGCTGCCCAACCGCCTGGTGATCTTCAGCGACACCAGTGCCGGCAACCCGGCCACGTGGGCGTGGGACGTCGACGGCGACAACGTCGTCGACTACACCGGCCAGAACGCCGCGCACGTGTATCCGGCCGCAGGTGCCTACAACGTCACGTTGACCGTCACCGACGCGATCAGCACCAGCAGCAAGACCGTCAACCTCGGCATCGACATCATCCCGGTGCCGGGCTTCGGCAGCACGTTCGCCAGCACCGCGGCGACCCGCGGTTTCTGGTTCCAGGCGCCGGTCAAGTTCTCGATCGTGTCGGCGCTGGTCCCCAACGAGGCCAACGAGACGCTGCAGAACGCCGCGATCTATCGGCTGACGGCACCGCCGCCGACGTTCTCGGCGACCGCCACCGGCGGCTTCGAGTGGGCCGGCATCGGCCAACCCGCCAACACGCCGATGGCCTGCGCGGTGAGCTTCGACGTCGGTGAGTACGTCGGCGTGCTGGGCGCGTGTGGCTCGACGACGATGCGCAACTCGTACGGCACCCCGGCCGGTCCGTTCGCCACCAGCGTGCTCGGTGTGCCGACGACACTGACCCGCATGGGCACGCAGTTCAACCTGTTCTCGAACCCGCCGGAGACCCTGCCGTACTTCCAGGAGCCCACCGGCGCGCTGAGCCGCGTGATCCTCGGCGTCACCGCCGCCGCCGGCATCCCGTACGGCACCGGCACGCCGTCGGGCGCTGGCCCGGCTGCCCCGCGCATGCGCTGCACGGCGCTGCCGTTCGTCGGCGGCACGACGACGCTCGCCGTCGAGCAAGGCGACAGCAACGTGCTCGGCTTCATGGTCGGCGGTTTCGGCCGCACCAGCATCCCGACTCCGTTCGGCGAGGTCCTGGTCGCCAACCAGGTGCTGACGCAGCTGATCACCCCGGGCATCGGCGGACCCGGCACCTTCACGTTCTCGTGGAACGTGCCGAACCTGCCGACGCTGATCGGCTTCGACGTCAACTTCCAGTACGCCCAGCTGGTGACGACGAGCAACCAGATCGCGCTGTCGAACGGCGTCGAGCTGTCGTTCGCGCAGTGAGCGCTGGGTGAACGACGCTCGCGCCCGTCCCCGACGGGCAGGGCTGCAGCCAGGGCGGCGTTCCGCACGGAACGCCGCCCTGGTGTGTTCTCAGGCCGGGCGAACGAGGCTGGTCGGGGACTCCCGCTGGTTCGGGGTGGCTTGCCCGGACCTCACCGGATTCGACCCCAGTAAGCCGATCGCACGTCGTAGTCGATGGTGGGGTCGAAGCAGAGGCTGGTCACCGAGTGCAGCTTGCGTCGCGATTCCAGTTCGCGTTGGTTGCGCGGCGGACTGCGCAGGTTGAGCTGGATCAAGTCGATCAGCTGACGGCCTTGCGCGTCGAGTCCGTAGCGCCAGTGCTCGAGCAGTTGGCCACCGAGTTTGCCGAGCCGGTACAAGCCGTGGGTCGCGAGCAGCGCATCGCCGCAGACGTCGTTGTCGGCGAGGCGGGGGGCCAGCTCGCGCACGATCGTCGCGGCGTCCTCGGTGGCGCCGCTGACGCCGAGCAGGAACGCGGCGAGGAATCGCTGTTGCTGGTCGGCGCTGTGCAGTGCGATGCGCAGTGGGCGTCTGGAATGTTCGGAATTGTGGTACAGGTAGCGTGTGGCGCTCTGATCCATCCTCGAGAGGGTGGTGTTGTACAGGCGGCTGCCGATCTCGGGTTGCAGTGCTTCGACGGCGACTTCGGCCAGTTCCGGGGTGCTGCGGACTTGCTTCGATCGCAGCATCCAACCGGCGAGGTGGCGCTGCTGTTGGTCGAACGAACGCAGCGACTCGTGCAGCAGGCCGACGGCCTCGTCCTCGCTCCACAGGTTCCCGATCGCGTCCATGGCATTGCCGGGCACGTCGTCGTCGCGCAGTGCTTCGACCCACGGGCCGAACTTGCGGCGTTGCTCCGGGGTTGGCGGTTCGCAAGCGAGCTGCTCATCGCCCGATGGCCTCGACGGTGCCGCCAGGATGCGCCGCAGCGGTTCGGCGTCGAGTTCGCCGACCGCCAGCTGCACCGGTTCGGGATCGGCCGCGGGGGCCGCGGTGCCTTCGCTCGACAGCGGCACGCCCGGCGCTGGCTGCGGGTGCAAGAACAGCACCGCTGCCACGAGGCAGACCGCCAGACCGGACATTGCTGCCTTTGCGCCCACCGCCATGATTGCATGATACGGTGCCGGCGCCAGTATCGCCAGCGGAGTGCCCATTTCGCAGCGGGGCGGTTCGTGTCTCGCTGCAGCCACTCCCGGCCCGTCGATCCCGGTGTTCGGCGAATCTCAACGTGGTCGAGGCGACTCTGCGTCGGCGCATTCGAGCAGATGCGCGACCCGCCGGGCGTAGGTGTTCTCGAATGCGTGATCGCCGGCGAAACGTCGCGATTGGCGGGCTGCCGTGGCGATCGTCGCACGATCGAGGGCCAGCTGCGCGATCCGATCCGCCAAGGCCTGGACGTTGCCGAGCGGTGTCGTGAAGCCTGCACCCGAGTGGGTGACGATTCCGCGCAGCGCCCGGTTGTCGTAGCCGACGATGGGCACGCCGCACGACATGACCTCCGGGTAGGTGCTCGATGGGTCTCCCTGGGGATGGCAGCAGACGAACAGATCCACTTCGCGGCGCAGGGTCGGCAGCCATCCGGACTCGAAGTCGAGTGGGCCCCGCAAGCGAAAGCGCTCCCCGAGTCCGAGGCGGGCCGCCAGGTCCAGCAGGCGGGCGGCCAGCGGTCCGCTGCCGTGCACCGTCAACGTGAAGTCCACGCCTCGGTCCAGCAAGGCCCTGGCGACCAACGGCAGGTCCAGGACCCCCTTCATGGCGATCAGGCGCCCTCCATACAACAGTCTCAGGGGGCCAGGGGATGCCAGGGTTTGCAGGCGATCCTCGAGATCCTCCACCCGCACGACGCTGGCGATCGGCACCCGATTGTCGAAGAACAGCAGGGTGCGTTGGCAGTGCGGCGCATACGATTCGTGAGTCGGCGTGCCACTGCACTGCAACCCGGTGGCCTGGCGGAGCGCCGCGATGCGCATCCGCTCCGTGCGGTTGGCCCAGAGCTTCCTCCGCCAGCGCAGCAGCGGATTCCGCGTCTCGCTGTCGATGATCTGGTGCTCGGTCTCGAGGGAGTACTCGGCTACGTAGGCCAATGGAACGGCGCCACCGGCGCAAAGCGACGCCAAGGCGGCTTCCCGACGCGAGAGGTGCGCCAACACGACGGCGCTCGCTGCCAGTCGGTGGGCCAGTTCGGCTCTCCCGGCGGGTCGCACTTCGAAGCCCGTCGGCAGCTCCCTGGGATCGAACTCGACGATGTCCATGTCCGTCGAATCCGTGTCGGCGAGATCGACCAGGAGAGTGACCTTGCCCGGCCACGTCGATCGATACTGGGCGGCGCCGGTCAGGCACTTCGCCGACATGCGAAATCGACCAGGCGCGCCGAGCCTCGCCCTTGCGCTCGGCAGGACCAGCAGCTCGCCGGGCGAGGTCTTCATCGCCTCGGCACTCCTGGCTGTCGGTCGATGAGGTCGAGCGTGGCTAGGATGTCGTCGGTTGGAACGTGAAACCCGTCGCCGGCACCTTCTCCGACGACGAATGCGAATCGCATGCCCATGCAGTCGGTGAATTCCTTGTAGGTCATGGCGAAACGATCGGGTGGTTGGATCACCAGGAACGTTCCGCCATCGGCGATCGTGTACACGCCGTGGGCAAGATGACTGCCTTCGACCCCGGCGACGATCGGGGCGTCGATCATCGCGGATACGATGTCTTCGGCGCTCATCTCGGAGGGGCGGAGGATGCGAAAGCCGGCGCTCAGGAAGCACTCGAGGACCTCCTCTCGATTGCCGATGCGGCGCGGTTCTCCGCTTTCGCCACGGTCCAGGAAGATGCCGGTCGGTGGCTGGCGGCGTCCGACGGCTCTCCTGATCCGGTTGCGCAGTTCGCGATAGCGCGCCGCCTTGTGGGAATGCTGCGCGAAGTCCTGGTAGCAGGTCAATTCCGCGAACCGCGCCATCGGCAGCGCGTCCGGGCGGGCGATGCCGAGCATCTGCCGATAACCGGCGGCATGCTCGAAGCGGTTCGGGACCGCGGTGACCCGGGGCGCGTCGGCGGGGAGCGCGAGATCCAAGGCGAGTTCGTCGAGCACGAAGTTCGCGAAATAGCCGGTGCTGGCGAAGGTGCCGGTCAAATGGGCTGTCGATCGTCGCACCCATGGGGAGCGGCGAAACCACTCCTCGTCCCGCGGGCCGCAGCGGATCTTGGCAGGCCCGCAATAGAGATGGCTGCCGGCAAGAGTGACGTTCTTGAGCAGGAAGGCCCGACTCGCCGCATGACGTGCCGTGCCGCCTTCGACCAGGTTGCGCTCGGCTTCGTCGGTCCGCCATGGCGATAGCGCGACGATGCGACGTTGTTGGTTCGGCAGGTGCAGCGCCGCCGCGATCGGCCCTTCTTCCGCCGGCGCAAGGGTCCAGGTGGCCGCGGCAGCCTGGTCGAGGTCGACCGCATGCCCGGCCAGCAGGCGCAGCCCCAAACGGGTCAGCCGCGGCCACAACAACGTGGCCATCAGACGGCTCCGGGTGGGCTGGCCAAGGCGATCCGCAGATCCTCGACGATCCGGGACTGGTCTGCCGTCGCGAGGTCCGGGTACAGCGGCAGCACCAACATCTGCCGTGCGGCTGCGCTCGCCACCGGGAGGCGTGCCGGGTCCGCGGACGGCAGGTGGCGGTAGCTCTCGAGTTGGCTGATCAGGGGGTGGAAGTAGCGGCGGGCCATCACTCCAGCCGTGCGCAAGCGGTGGAACGCCGCGTCGCGCATGCCCTCGGCCGCGATCCGGATCGGGAAGTTGTAGAAATTGTGCTTCTGCCGCGGTCCGGATGCCAGGCAGCGGACGGACTGCACATCTGCCAGCAGTTCCCGGTAGCGGGTGTCCAATGCGGCCCGCAGGGCGATGCATTCGGCGGCATGGGGCAGCAGCGCCAGTCCCAATGCCGCCTGCAGCTCGGATGCCTTCGCATTCAATCCGATCGCGGGGATCGTGGCCTCGTCGGCGATACCATGATTGACCAGAACGTCGAAGGCCTGTCTGGCATGCCGGTCGGAGAAACGCACGGCGCCACCTTCGCACGTGTGGAACACCTTGGTGCCGTGGAACGAGACCACCGAGGCGTCGCCGCGGGACAGGATGCTCTGGCCGTCCAGTTCGACGCCGAAGCAGTGCGCTGCGTCATAGATCACCGGCAACCCGTGTCGACGAGCGAGCGACTCCAATTCGTCGACGAGGCATGCGTGCCCATAGGAATGCACGGCGAGGATGGCGCGGGTGCGGGGGGTGATCGCCGCTGCAACGCGTTCCGGGTCCAGGCCCAATGTGGCAGGCTCGATGTCGGCGAAGACCGGGGTGGCACCGGCCCAATGGATGGCGTGGGTGCTGGCGACGAACGAGAACGGAGTGGTCACCACTTCGCCGCCGTCCACTCCGAGTGCGCGCATTGCCAGCACCAAGCCCAGGGACGCATTGGTGACTACGGACAGGTTGTCGACCCCGAGGTATTGGCCGATAGCCGCCTCGAAGCGACGGAGCAATGGGCCGCCGTTGCTGACGATCCGGTTGTCCCAGATTTCTTCCAGCAGGGGGAGGAGGTCCGCCAATGGCGGCATCGATGGCCGCGTCACGAACAGCGGCTGATGGGACGTACCGGAGCTGCCTTGCATTGCGGGTGTGAACCCGCAAGGTACTTGTGTGGCTTGTTTTGCGCAAGTTGCCGAGTTGTCGTCTGCCGACCCGGTTCGGCGCTGCGTACGCAGCGGAGAGTGGGGCAAGGCCACGTGCTCTCGGGCGGTGCAGGTGTCTGCGGGAGTCGCGCGCCAATTCTCAGGGAATACCCTTGTGAAGTGACCGAGGTCGGGGGGGGGGGGGGTGAGATATGCGGCGCAGCTTCCAAATCTGGTGAGAGCCCACGCGGAGGGCAACTGCTCGACGCAGTACGCCACCAGGGGGCTGGGCGCGTACGTGCGGTCGGCGACGTCTCCGTCAGGATCGAGAGCCCGCGCCACCCACCAGATGGGCTTGAGTTGCGGTAGACCGAAAGTGCCTTTCCGCACCACCCCCCGTCGCTTCTCCAGCGACGGTCTCTACCGGGGTGCACTGCCGTCGACAAGCCACCTGCAGGCCCAGTGTGGCTGGAGAGGAACGGGGCGTCATCGATGTGCGACAGTTCTGCCGCGAGCCGGTTGGCCGAGCTATGGCACGGTACTTGCTCGGCTTGGGCGGAGGTGACCGCCATGCGCTTTCGCACTACTGCGTTGTTCTTGCTTGTGATCGGTGCAGAACCTGGGATCTGCCAGGTCCCTGTGACACCGCCCAGCCCCGCAGCGGTCCCTGCCGACCCGTACACCGGCGCAGCCCCCGACGTGCTCGACCGCGTCGGCTACCAATCGCTGGGACCGTTCCGCTTCGGCACCAACCACGACAGCGACGACGTCGCCCTGCTGCTCGCCGACGAGCCGTTGCTGTGGATCGAGACCCGCCACTTCCGGATCGGGGCGTCGCTCAGTGCCTACGCGGTGCCGGCCAAGGACAAGGAAGCCGCCGCGCAGGTGCGCAGCGAACTGCAGAAGCTGGCCGGTCGGCTGCCGAAGGTCGACCCGCGGGCCAACCGGCTGGATCCATGGTTGCGGGCCCATCAGGTCGCGCAGCGGGCCGCGGAGGTGTACGCCGCGGTGCTGCACCACCAGGGCGTCACGGCGCCGGACTTCCCGCTGCCGCCCGGCGACGATCCGCGGCGGGCGGCGACGTTCCGCGGGCTCGGCCCGTACCTCGGCATGCCCGAGAAGTTCACGATCCTGCTGGTCCAGAAGCCGACCAGCCTGCAGCGCTACACGGCGGCCTGGCAGAGCTGGTCGACGCCGCTGCCGGTGCGCTTCTTCGACCACCGCTTCGGCATGGCGTTCTTCGGCGCCAGCGAAGGGGCGGCGGACGGGTTGATGCGCGACGACGTCGCGCTGCGCACGCACCTCAGCTACCACGTCGCCCACAACCTCTACACCAGCTATCGATCCTACGGCCACAACCTGCCGGCCTGGCTGGTCAACGGGCTGGCGTGGCGGCACGCGCGGCAGGTCAGCACGCGGTTTCCGATCTACGATCTGCGCTGCGCTGCGGATCCGGACGGCAAACGGTATGCAAGCTGGGCGAAGCGTGCGGCGGTTTGGCGCAAGGACGACGGCATGCCGCCGTTGGCGCCCTTGCTCGAACGGCTCGACGTCGCGTCGCTGACGATGGACGAGCACCTGCAGTGCTGGGCCCTGGTCGATGGCCTGATGCAACAGCGGCCCAAGGCGGTCGCCGAGTTCGTGCATCGCATGAAGGACCCGTTCTTCGACCGGTTGCGCTTCCCGACCGACGAGGAGTTGCTGGCGCGCCAGCACGAGGTGCTGGCCGCGGTGTTCGGCGTCGACGCCGGGGGCCTCGCGAAGTTGTGGCGCGAGGCGTCGATCACGGTCGCGCGGCGCTGAGCGCCGCGCGGCGAAGGGAACAGGCCCGGAGCACCCGCCGGACAAGAGCCGGCAAATTACCGCGCC
>DAIMFJ010000013.1:17105-22028 GCA_036724695.1 Planctomycetota bacterium | reverse complement strand
CGGGAAGGTCACCGTCTGGATGCCGGCTGCGATGCCGATCAGGCCCGGATCGTTGACGAGCGGGAACGGGAACGGGAACCCGACCGGCAGCACCTGCGGCCACAGCAGCGCGATGTTCGGGCCGGGCAGCCCGGCCAGCAGCATGCCGTAGGGCGGTGCGAACTGCGCACCGTCGAGCAGGCCCAGGAACCACAGCGAGAAACCGGGTTGGCCGGTGATCGTCAGCGTCGGCGTCGAGCCAGGCCGGACCTCGCCCTGCAGCACCATGTCCCAGGGCGAGTACTCGAACGCACCCATGTCCGGCACGGCCAGGCCGGTCAGCGCGGCGTCGAGCACGCGCGAGTTGTGGTCGAAGTCGCGCACCGTGGTGACGCCGAAACCGAGGTCGGCGGCGCCGAGGCACGGGGAAGTGGCCTGCAGGCGCAGGTTGCCGTTGGCGGCGTCGACGAACAGCGGGTCGACGTTCAGGTTGCCGTTGCTGCCGGTGAACCCGCCGTTGCTGCGCACCACCTGGGCGCTGTTGGTCAGGTTGGCGAAGTTGGTGGAGTTGCCCCAGATGTTCGAATTGACGACGGTGCCGTTCCAGCCGTCGACGCGCACGCCGCGCGCGCACCCGGTCACCGTGGCGTGCACGACGTCGAAGTTGCCGCCGGTCAGGTGGATGCCGTGGTTGCCGCAGTTCCAGGCGACCAGGTTGCGCGCCGCGCCGGCGACGTCCGCGAGCACGATGCCGCGGTCGAAGGCGCGATCGACACGCACGGCCTGCAACGCCACTTGCGGGCTGCTGACCTGCAGACCTGGCGCGAAGCCGCTGCCGGTGAACCGGATCCGCACGTTCTCGAGGCGCGACTGGCCAGCGCCCTGCAGGACCGTGATGCCGCGCCAGGCGGCCGCCGAGGCACTCGACGGCCCATTGCCGTTGGTGTCGCCACCGAACTCGTCGTCCGCCAGGCCGGTGAACACCACCGGTTCGTAACCGGTGCCGCGCAGTTCGATGCGACCGGCCACCGCGACCTCGTGCGCCGTCTGGAACTTGAAGTGGCAGCCCTGGTGCACGACCAGCCGGCCGGTCGCCGCGACGTCGAGGTTGGTGGCCATCACGAAGGCGCCGTTCAGCATCGCCTCGGGGCCCACTTCGAGGAGCCCGTCGACCACGGCCGAGGTGATGCGCAGGAACGCGCCGGGCGTGCCCTGGTTGTTGACGAAGCCGGGCAGTGCGCGGATCGGCACCGACTCGACGGCATTGCCGCCGTTGTCGGCGAACGTGCAATCACTCACCGTCGGCGTCGCCGACTGGTTCAGATCCATGCCGTGCGTGTAGCAGTTGCGGATCGTGCAGTTCCGGAACGTCGGGCTGCAGTCGGCGAGCTCGAGGTTCGACACGAAACCGCTGCCGCCGTAGCGGATCTCGGTCCAATCGAGCGTGCTGGCGTCCGAGCCGGCCTGGAACACCAGACCACGAAATGCCGTCGGCGCGGCGGTCGACGGGCCATTGCCGTTGGTGTCACCGCCGGCGGTGTCGTCGCCGAGCCCGGTGAAGACCACCGGGGCGCTGCTGGTCCCGTTCGTCAGCAGCGTGCCGTCGATGGTGACCTGCTGCGCGGAGCGGAACTTGACGTGTACACCGGCCGACAACGTCAAGGTCGCTCCGTTGGGCACGTTCAGCGGCGCGTCGAGGACCAAGGCGCCACCCAGCATCGATCGTGGGCCGACCTGCACCTGGCCGAGCACGTCGCCCTGGGTGATGCGCGCGTAGTTGCCGGCGTTGCCTTGGTTGCCGGTGGCGGTGTTGTCGAGCTGGCGGGGCAAGGCGGCCATTGCGACGCCTTCGATCGCGAAGCCCCCGTTGTCGACGAACTGGCAGCGGGTGACGTGCGGGGTGGCCGTCGCGTTGAGGTCCAAGCCGTGCGTGTAGCAGCCGCGCACGACGCAGTCGGTGAAGCTGGGGCTGCAGCCGTCCAGTTCGAGGTTGGAGACGAAGCCGGAGCCGCCGTAGCGGATGTCGGCGAAGCGCAGGTCGCTGGCCGACGAGGTCGGCGCGAAGACGATGCCGCGCCACGCGGTGGCGCCAGCGGTCGACGGCCCGTTGCCGTTGGTGTCGCCGCCGGCCGAGTCGTCGGCGAGGCCGGTGAGCACGACCGGGCTGTTGGCGGTGCCGAACGTGCGCAAGGTGCCATGCACCGTCATCTGCTGCGCGGAGCGCCACTTGACGACCACGCCAGCACCCAGCGTCAGGCTCGCACCCGCGCCGACGTCGATCGGACAATCGACGACGATCGCTCCGCTGATGTGCGCTGCCGTCGTCAGCGACAGGTTACCGGTCAGGTTGGCGGTGGTGACGCGGGCGTGGTTGGCGCTGTTGTTGGCTGCTGCGTTGTTCGCGAAGCCCGCGAGGGCGGCGAGCGGAATGCCCTCGACGGCGAAGCTGCCGTTGCCGACGAACGTGCAGTTCGTCACGGTCGGGAACGAGGTCCCGTTCAGGTCCATGCCGTGGGTGTAGCAGTCCCGCACCACACAGTTCAGGAACTGGGCATTGCAGGAGTTCAGTTCGAGGTTGGAGACGAACCCGCTGCCGCCGTAACGGATGTCGGCGAACTGCAGCACGCTGTTGCCGGCCGTCGCGGCGAACACGATGCCCCGCCACGCGGTCGGCGCGCCGGACGACGGCCCGTTGCCGTTGGTGTCACCGCCGGCACTGTCGTCGGCGAGGGCCGTGAAGATCACCGGGTTGTTGTTGGTGCCGTTGGCGATCAGCGTGCCGTTCACCTGCAGCTCGGTGCCGGTGAACTTGACGATCACGCCGGGCTGTAGGGTCCAGGTCTGGCCGACCGGCACGGTCAACGTGCCTGATGCATGGTAGACGCCAGCAGTCAGCGTGCCGCTGACGTTGCCGGAGAGGGGGATCTGGGCCGCGGCGGCGGCGCTGAACAGGGCCGCGACTGCGACAGCGGTCGGGCGGAGGAAGGATCGGGACATGGTGGGTACCTTGCGCGCGGGCGGTTCGCCTGGCTGCAACCAGGGGCACGCAGGGGTCCTTGCCGGGGTTGGCTCCGTCGTGACCGGATTTTCTCCGGCGCCACCCGGTTCAGCGCCAGCGAGTCGCCACGTGTGGTCCCAACTGCTGGCGTAGCAAGGCTTTGGCTCGATGGACCCGGACCTGGCAGGTGTTTGGGGTCGCCTCGCAGAGGACCGCCAGCTCCTGGTAGGGCAGACCTTCGACTTCGTGCAAGACGAACGCCTCGCGCAGCAGGATCGGCAACCGGTCGATCGCCAGTTGCAGGTGCACGGCGTCCTCGCGCCGCACCAACGAACTGAGCGCCGAACGCGCCGGTGCCGCCAGCTCGCCGACCGTGTCGCCGCCCAGGTGGTGGCGCTGCACCTCGCGCTTCAGCCAATTGCGGCAGCGGTTCACGGCGATCGCCAGCAGCCAGTTGCCGAAGCGTTCCGGGGACTCGAGTTGGTCGAGTCTGGCGAAGGCGGTGCTCCAGCTGTCCTGCGCGAGGTCGTCGGCGGCCGAGGCATCGCCGGTCATCACCTGCAGGAAGCGCAGCACCCGTTCGCCGTGCGCCGCGGTCAACGCGGCGAGTGCGTCGCGGTTGCCGCTCCGGGCGCTCAGCACCAGGTCGCGGTCATCGCACGCCACCGCAGACCTCCTCGCGCCAGCGCGCGTGCAGTTCGCCGGCTTCCTGCAGGCGCGACCACGGCAGTTGGTCGCGCGGCGGCTGCTGGCCGGCGTGCAGCCAGCGCCGCAGCGTGGGCCACGATGCGTCGGTGGTCGCCGCAGGCAGCGGCAGATCGGCAGCGAACGGCAGGGCCAGCTCGTCGGCGACGGAGCGCTCGTCGGACCAGAGCGTGGTGAGCGCCGCGGCGTTCGGTTCGCGGTGCCAATCGGCGAGGAACGCCAAGGGTCGCGGCAGTTCGTTCGGCAGGGCCGGCTGCACGGTGAAGGCCTGCGCCGCACCGTGCTGCAGGTCGAGCAGCAGCCGCAGCACGCGCGCCGCCGGCGCGTCGTCGAGGGCGCTGGCGGCGAGTCCGCGGTGCATCGCTTCGACCTCGCGCGGCGCGAGCGGCTGCCGCCGCTGCATCGCCTGTCGCAAGCTGCCGCCGACGAACCAGACGGCGGCGGCTTCGCCGGCCCCGTTGCGCCACGCGAGGTCGGCGAACACGCGCAGCCGTTCGGGCGACGCAGTCGGCGTCATGCCGGCGGCGAGCAGCTGCAGCAACCAACGGTCGGCGCCGTCCGCGGAACGCTCGGCGGCGAGCCGCTGCAGACGCTCCGCGCGCTCGGCGGCATCGCCCTCCACGAATCGGATCGCCAGCAGCTCGGCGACGGCAGGCTCTGCATCCGGAAAGCGGGTCGCCACTTCGGCGAGCACAAGGCGATCGTGGCACGCGGCATGCGCAGTCAGCAGCGCCAGGGTTTGCAGCCCCCGATCGGCGGTCCCGTTGGCCAGCAGCGGCGTCAAGGTCGCCCAGGCTGCCGGCGCGTCGCCAGCGGCCAGCAGGCGCTCGGCGGTGGTGCTCGGCGACTCGGCGCCAGCTTCGGGTGGCGGCGCAAACCACGCCAGCCGCCGCCGTTCGTCGCAGTGGCTCCAGAACCGCGGGGCGTCCGCGGCGAGCGGTGTCGCCACGAAGGCCGCCAACCAGGCCTGCCGGGCGCGCTGGCGGGCTGCTTCGCCGGGCAAGCGTGCGAACGCCGCGGCCGCAGCGTGGAACTCGCCGGCCGTATACGCGGCTTCGGCCAGTTGCAGCGGGTCGGCGACGGCGACCTGGCCCGGTGCGGCGTTCGCGGCCAGCCAGCGGTCGACCGTGCGGACCGCCGACCACACCAGCAAGATCGGGATGCTGGCGAGCACCAGGAGAAACAGGATCGTGCGCCACGAGCGCTCGGTGCGGGCCGCCGGGTGGCCACCGGTGCCGTCG
>DAIMFJ010000013.1:0-17095 GCA_036724695.1 Planctomycetota bacterium | reverse complement strand
CGCGCTGCGCAATGCAGCCGCGAACTCGGCCGCACTGCCGTGCCGCGCGTCGCGGTCCTTCTGCAGGGCCTTCTGCAGCACGAGGTCGACCGCGGCGGGCACCTCGGGGCGGAGCTTCGAGGCCGGCTCGGGCACCAGCGACTCGACCAGTTTCAAGGCCGCGAACAGGTTCGCCGCGGCGAACGGCGCCCGGCCGGTCAGCAGTTCGTAGGCGAGCACGCCGAGGGCATGTACGTCGCAGCGCTCGTCGAGTTCGTCGCCGGCGAGCAGCAGCTGCTCGGGCGCCATGTACTGCGGCGTGCCGACCAGTTCGCCGGTGCGGGTCACCGGATCCTCGCCGTCGCGGGCCCGCGCGATGCCGAAGTCGAGTACGCGCACGCGACCGTCGTCGTCTTGCAGCACGTTCTCGGGTTTGACGTCGCGGTGCAGCACGCCCTGGCGGTGTGCCGCCGCGAGCACGTCGGCGACCGCGGCCGTGATGCGCAAGGCCTCGCCGACCGGCAACGGCCCGCTGCGCAGGCGCTGCCGCAGGCTCAGGCCGGCGACGTACTCGAGGACCAGGAACGGGCGGTCGCCGGCGACCTCGCAGTCGAGCACCTGCACGACGCCGGGATGGTCGATCGAGGCCTGCAGCCGCGCTTCGCGGGCGAAGCGCTCGCGCAGCACGGCGACGTCTTCGGCGACCGGCGGCGGCAGCAGCTTGATCGCCACCGGGGTGCCCAGGTCGGCATGCCGCGCGAAGTACACCTCGCCCATGCCGCCGGCCGCGATCAGCCGCTCGATGCGGTAGCGGCCGAGGCGTTTGGGCAGTGGCCGGGCGTGGCAGTGCGGGCAGTGTTCGGGCACCACGCCGGTGGCGACCAGCGTGACGTTCCGACCGCAATTGGCGCAGCGCATCTGCATGTCAGAAGTCCGCGAAACGGTCGAGGTAGCGGCGCAACACGCGGCCGTGCGCTTCGGCCATCGCGCGTACGCGCGCGACGTCGGCGTCGTCGTCGCTGCGGAAGTGCTCGCGGGCGAAGGCCAGGGCGGACTGCAGGTGGCGATCGGCGGCCGCCCAGCGGCGCGCTTCGCATTCCTGCGCCATCTGGTGCATGCCGTCGGCGAGCCGCGCGATCGTGAAGTTCTTGCGCACCTCGGGGTCGCGCAGCAGCGGCGCCTCGCCGTCGGCGATCGTGCACGCGATCGCGGCGGTACTGCTGGCGCGGCCCTCGGCGGTGCGGAAGCGCAGCGTCGCCGCCACGCGCAGCTCGGCGGGCGGTTCGCGCAGGTCGCCGCGCACTCGGCAGTGCACCAGCACGACGCCGGTGACGCCGCGGTTCAGGTTGGCCAGTGCGACGACCTGTTCGCCCTCGCGTTCGACGACCGGGTGGCCGAACGCGCGCACGAATTCGAGTTCCGGAGGCAGCGTGAACGCCAGTTCCACCTGCCGCGCGACCGGTGCGACCAGCGCTTCGTGCTCGCGCACGAACACCTTCTCGACGTCCTGCGCATCGGCCACGAAGTGGAACAGGCCGCGGCCGCCGCGCGCCAGCCGGTCGAGCAGTGCCACGTCGAGGCTCTGCCCGACGCCGATCGTCGACAGGTCGACGTCCTCGCCGAGGAACGCCATCGCGTCGGCGAGGATGCGCTCGGGGTTGGTCTCGCCGCGGTTGGCGATGCCATCGGTCAGCAGCAGCACGCGGTTGCTGCTGTCTGGGCGGCAGTTCGCGGTGACCTCGCGCAGGCCGAGCATCAGCCCGCCGTGCAGGTTGGTGTAGCCGTCGGCGACCAAGGCACCGATCGCGGTGCGCAGCCACTCGCCGTCGCCGACCTCGCGGCTTGGTTGCACGAGGTGCGCGTCGTGGTGGTAGGTGACCAGGGCGACGCGGTCGTGGCTGCGCAGCCGCGCGCTGAACGCCACCAGCGCCTTCTGCACGGCGGTCAGCTTGCCGCTGTCCGCCATCGAACCGCTGCAGTCGATGACCAGCGACAGGTTCAGCGGCGGCAGGTCGGCGCGGTCGTCGTTCGGCGCGGTGGTGTAGCCGAACTGCAGGATCACGTTGCCGCCGACGGTGACCTGGTTGTTGCCGGCCCGCAGGTCGAGCTGCACGCCGCGGTCGGAGGTCGGCAGCGGCAGGCGGTGGCGGTGGTAGTTGACGAGGTCGGCGACGGCGACCTCGAGCGCGCGCGGCAGCACGCCGAGCTCGGCGAGTTCGCGGGTGCGGGCGAGACCGAACGAGGACTGGCCGTCCTGCGCCGGCAAGGCCGACAGGCAGCAGGTCAGGATGGCGGGGAAGAGGATGTTGGCCATGGTTGGACTCCGGTGTGGTGCCGGAGAGACCCGCGCTTGTGCCGGACCTTACACGAAATCCGGCGGCGGCTCGTCGATGCTGTTCCTGGGAGGCGTTCGGATGTCGTAAAGGGCTTATGGAAAGCACGTTAGGGAAGTTCTTTGGTGATGATCGGGGCCCTTGCACCGCTGCTTCGCCCGAAATCACGAATAGCTTTCGCCGCCGCAGGCGACTCTCCCATGTGACCGCCACCACCCCGCTCGACGACCCGATGGCCAACGCCGCCAATCTGCCACGCGAACGCACCATGTTGTGGCGCTACCTGCGGGCGCTCGGCGCCCGGCCCGACGAAGCCGACGACCTCTGCCAGGACGTGCTGCTGGCGGCTTGTTCGCTGCAGGTCCCTGCCCCGGACGAGGCCCGCGCGGCGTTCCTGCGCGGCGTTGCCCGCAACCACTGGCTCCGCAGCCGGCGGTGGTGGCAGCGGCGGCGCGAGCGCGAGATCGCCGCGGCGGTCGAGGAACTGTGGCTGGAAGCCGCCGACCGCGACGACGGCGAGGGCCTGCTGGCGCAACTCGGCAGCTGCCTCGAGCGGCTCGAACAGCGGTCGCGCACGGCCCTCGAACGGCACTACCGCGACGGTTTGGACTGGCACGAGGTCGGCCACGAGCTCGGCCTGCGTGCGAACGGCATCAAGACCCTGGCGCAGCGCGCGCGACGCGTGTTGCGCGATTGCATCGAACGGAGCAAGCAATGACGACGACCGACGAGAACCGGCAGATCGCCGCCGAACGGCGCCTCGAATGGCTGTTGGACGAACATTGGCGCGCGGACGATCGTCCGGCGGCGGTGCGGGCGACGCGACGCCCGCAACGTGCCGGCGGTCAGCAACTGCTGCTCGCTGCGGCCTTCGTGCTCGGCTCGGTCGTGCTCGGCGGCGCCTACTGGTTGCAGTACCGCGGCGCGCCGGTCCAATTCGCCTTCGCGGGTCTCACCGACGGCGACCAGGAATCGGCGTTGGTCTGGCACGAAGCGTTCGGCCCGGACGCGGTGGCGAGCATCCCGGCCGATGTCGTGAACCTGCGCTGCTACGACTTCGACGACGCGGCGCTGGCCAAGCTCGGTCGGCTGCAGCGACTGGAGCGCCTCGACCTCGGCCAGATGCGCGTCGACGAGCGCGGCGTCGCCCGTTCGCTGCCGATCACCGACGCTGGCGTGGTTCACCTGCGCGACCTGCCGCGGTTGCAGCGTTTGTCGCTCGCCCAGTGCCATGCCGTGCGCGGCCCGGCGCTGGCGGTGCTCGCCGAACTGCCGATGCTCGAGCATCTCGATTTGACCTACAGTGGCGTCGATGGCGCCGGACTGACCCAACTGGCGCGTTCGCGGTCCTTGCGCACGTTGGTGCTCTCGCACTGCCTGAACTTCCCCGGCAGCGTGCTCGCCGAGCTGGCGAAACTGCCCAGGCTGGAGCAGCTCGAGCTGCGCGGTTGTCCGACGGTGGCCGCCGCCGACGTCGCCGCGTTGGCCTCGGCCAAGCAGCTGCGTTACCTGGACCTACGCGATTGCCAGGGCCGCTTCCGCGGCCAGACCGCTTCGTTCGGGGATCCCGACGCACCGCCGCCGCCCGTGCAGGACGGCATCGGTGTCACCGACCAGGCGATCGCCGCCCTGGTCGGCCTGCCGCTCGACACCCTGTTCCTGGGTGGTTGCACGGCGTTGACCGACGACGTCGCCAAGAGCCTCGCGAAGTTGCCGAGGCTGCTGGTTCTCGACCTCGGCAACCTGCCGCGCACGTCGCCGGCGGTGCTCGCCGGGGTGCCTGCCGATCACCTGTTGATCCTGCAGCTCGATGGCAACATGCACTGGGATGCCGCGGTGACCATCCAGCTGCAGCGGTTCGAACGGCTGCTCGGACTGTCGCTCAGCGGCGTGCGCGGTGTCGACGACGCCGGGCTGGCGCAGATCCTGCGCGGCAAGGACCTGGTCTCGCTCGAACTCGGCATGGTCGCGATCCGCGCCAATGCCGGCAAGGACGGCACTGGCCGGGTCGGTCCACAGCTGACCACCGCGTCCCTGCCCGGCCTCGTCGGGCAACAGAAGCTGCGCCTGCTCGACCTCACCGGGGCCGATTGGCTCGACGCCGAGGCACTGGGCGAGTTGGCCCGGCTGCCAGCGCTGCAGGAACTGCGACTGGCATCGGTAGGGCCGTTGCCGCCGGCCACCCTGGCGAAGCTGGCGACGAGTCGCAGCCTGCAGAGGCTGTCGCTGGAACATTGCCGCGAGGTCACTGCCGAGCACGTCGGCAGGCTCGCCGGGCCACCCTGGCGGCGGATCAGTTTGCGCGGCACTGCGGTCGACGTCGCCGCACTGCGCGAACTGCTGCCGCGCTTCGCAGGCTGCGAGTTCGTGTTGCCGAGCGGCCAGGTGCTGCGCGCGCCGTAGCGGTGCCGCTCTTCGGTTCAATCGACACGAATGCCGCGGCGGCGCAGCTCGTCGACCAGGGTCTCGCGGTGGTAGTCCCACAGGTCGCCCGGGTCGAGCTGATCCACGGTCCCGTCGTTCCGCTGCACGGTCCAGACCTGCTGCTGGCGGTTGCGGCGCTGGGTGCCGACGTTCGCCAGTTCGATCCGCACCTGCGTCACGCCGGCGAAGCGCAGCGACTTGGAGGTGGGGGCGAACCAGAATCCGCCGCGCTGCGTGATGCCTTCGTCGTCGATCGTGATGCGGTCGAAGAACAGCATCGGCCCGATCGCCACGGCCACCAGCGCGCCGACTGCCGCGTGGGGCACCCAGCGCTTCGCGCGTCGGCGTCGGTACTCCGCCCACAGCAACAGGGCGGCGGCGAGCAGGGGTGGCAGAATGGCGAGCCAGATCGGGAACGTGAGCGTCATCGCAGCGGCTGGGGGCGCGGCTCCGTCGCCGAATGTGCCTGCCAGAAGTGGCGTTGAAAGTCCGCGGGTGCATGGTACCAAGGGCCGCAAGCCCCGGCTACCCTGGTCGCCCGCCGATGAGCCACCCGCCCGAGTTCGATCCCAATGCCGCCGCGGCGCCCGATTCCGGGGCGTTCGGCTTGCCGTTCACGCCAGAACAGGCGCGCGTCGTGCTGGTGCCGGTGCCGTTCGAGGCGACCACCAGCTACGGCGGCGGTGCCGCCGACGGCCCGGCGGCGATCCGGGAGGCCAGCAAGCAGGTCGACCTGTTCGATCTCGACACCGGCCGGCCCTATGCGGCGGGCATCGCGATGCTCGACGAGCCGGCTGACGTCAGGGCCTGGAACGACGAGGCCAAGGCACTCGCCGCACCGATCGTCGCCAGCGGAGGGGCCGACGCCGACCCGGCGACGCTGCCCCGCATCGACGCGCTGTGCGCGCAGATGAACGATTGGGTGTACCGCACGACGCGCGATTGGCTGGCGCAGGACAAAATCGTCGGCATCGTCGGCGGCGACCATTCGACGCCGTTCGGCGCGATCGCTGCCTACGCCGAACGCTACCCGCAACTCGGCGTGCTGCACCTCGACGCCCACGCCGACCTGCGCGATGCCTACGAGGGTTTCACGTGGTCGCACGCGTCGATCATGTTCAACGTGCTCGCCCACGTGCCCAACGTGCGGAAGCTGGTGCAGGTCGGCATCCGCGACTTCAGCGAAGCCGAGTACCAGCTGATCCAGGCCCAGCCGGCGCGCATCCGCACGTTCTTCGACGCCGACCTGCAGCGGGCGCGGTTCGCCGGCCGCAGCTGGCAGGACCAGGTCGACGAGATCGTCGCGGCGCTGCCGCAGCACGTCTACCTGTCGTGGGACATCGACGGTCTGCAGCCGACGTTCTGCCCGCACACCGGCACGCCGGTGCCCGGTGGGCTCGACTTCGCGCAGGCCGTGGCCCTGCTCGAAGGTCTCGTGCGCGGCGGCAAGCGGATCGTCGGCTTCGACCTCAACGAAGTCGCCCCCGGTCCCGACGGCGACGAATGGGACGGCAACGTCGGCGCCCGGCTGCTCTACAAGATGATCGGCTGGACGCTGCGCAGCCAGGGCTGAACGAACAGGCGCCGCGTCGGAATGTGCCGCTGTGCGCGGAGCCTGCCGGAACTCGCTGCACCTAGCGAGTAGGCGGTCTCGTGGAAAGGTGTCGACTTGGCATCCGGCGCGGCGAGAGGAGGCGACGTCGCTTGGTCGGGCGGAGGCGAGGCGCTACCCTGACAGAGTGCCCGCCGACCGCGCCATGACGCCCCTGACCGACGCCGAACTGCTCGCCCTCCTCGACGCGATCGAGTCGGACCGCGCCGAGCGCAAGGAGTCTTGGTCGGGTAGCGCGCCGGAGAAGGCGCGCCAGGCGATCTGCGCCTTCGCCAACGATCTGCCGAATCACGGCAAGCCCGGCGTCGTGCTCGTGGGCGCTCGCGACGATGGCACACCGACGGGGTTCACGATCACCGACCAGCTCCTGCAGACCCTCGCCAGCATCAAGACCGACGGCAGGATCGTGCCGATGCCGACCCTGACGGTGGAGCAACGCAACCTGAAAGGGGCCGCGATGGCGGTGGTCACCGTCTGGCCTGCGGACGCTCCGCCGGTGCGGTTCGACGGCCGCATCTGGATCCGCATCGGGCCGCGTCGCGGACTGGCCAGTGCTCAGGACGAGCGGGTGCTGAGTGAGAAGCGCCGCTACCGCGACCGCTCGTTCGATACCCACCCGATCCACGGCTGCCCGCTCAGCGAGCTGAACCGCGTCCAGTTCGAAGGCGAGTTCTTGCCGCAGGCGTTCGCGCCCGACGTGCTGGCGGCCAACGAGCGCACTTACGAGCAGCGCCTCGCTGCGCTCGGCATGGTGGCGAGCGTCGACGATCCCACCCCGACGGTCGTCGGCGTGTTGGCACTCGGCAAGTCGGTGCTGAGCTGGGTGCCATGTGCCTACGTGCAGTTCCTCCGCGTGATCGGTACCGAATGGGGCGACCCGATCGGCGACGAACAGATCCTCGACGGCACCCTCGATCAGGTTCTGCGGCGCCTCGACGACAAGCTCAAGGCCACGCTCGCGACAGCCGTCGACTTCACCAGCGGAACCACCGAAGTGCGCAAGTCGCCGTATCCGCTCTCGGCGCTGCAACAGATCTGCCGCAACGCCGTGATGCACCGCACTTACGAGGCCACCAATGCGCCGATCCGGATCATGTGGTTCAGCGACCGCATCGAAGTGATCAGCCCTGGCGGCCCATTCGGCATCGTCAATCCATCGAACTTCGGCCAGCCAGGGGTGAGTGACTACCGCAATCCGGCCATCGCGGGCGCTCTGCGCACTCTGGGTTTCGTGCAGCGCTTTGGCATCGGCATCGCCGAGGCTCGGCGCGCCATGGCCGCCAATGGCAATCCGCCGCTCAGCTTCCAGGTCGAGCAGAATCACGTGCTCGCCACGTTGAGGGTTGCACCATGACCGTCAAGGTCTTGACCTTCTTCAACAACAAGGGCGGCGTGGGCAAGACGTCGCTCGTGTATCACGTGGCGTGGATGCTCGCCGAACTCGGCAAGCGCGTAGTGGTCGTCGACCTCGACCCGCAGGCGAACCTGACGTCGGCCTTCCTGCCCGAGGAAGACCTCGAGACGCTGTGGGATGGCTCGGGTACCGCCGCGGGCAATGCAACGATCCATCAGTGCATTCGCCCCCTGACCGAAGTCGGTGACGTCAGCGAGGCGCAGACACAGCGGATCACGTCGGGCCTCTACCTCGTCCCGGGCGACCTCGCGCTGGCAGGCTTCGAAGACTTGCTCTCGCAGGAATGGCCCAACGCGCTCGGCTCGGGTTCGCTGTTCCGACCGTTTCGGATCCTCACTGCGTTCTGGCAGGTTGCGCAGCAGGCTGCGGCGCAGCACTCCGCCGAGCTGATCCTGTTCGACGTCGGCCCCAACCTTGGCGCGATCAACCGCTCGGCCCTGATCGCTTCGGACCATGTGATCGTGCCGCTGGCCGCCGACCTCTTCTCGTTGCAGGGTCTGCGCAACTTGGGTCCGACGCTGACCCGCTGGCGCGCTGATTGGAGCAAGCGGCGGGACAACTGGAGCGATCCCGCCTTCGCGCTCCCGGAGGGCAGGATGCAGCCGGTGGGATATGTTCTGATGCAGCACATGGAGCGCCTGACGCGGCCGGTCAATGCCTACAGGAAGTGGGCCGAGCGAATCCCGGGCGTCTATCAGTCGCAGTTGGGCAAGGCTTCGAACGTCGCCGTGAGCGCAGCCGAGGATCCGAACTGCCTGGCTCGACTGAAGCACTTCCGTAGTCTCGTGCCGATGGCGCAGGAAGCGCGCAAACCGATCTTCAGGTTGACGTCCGCTGACGGTGCGATCGGTGGCCACTCTGCGGCAGTGAGCGACGCGCGTTCCGACTTCGAGAAGCTGGCGCGGGCGATCCTCGAGCGCGTGGCGCGGCAAGGGTGAGACCCGCCGAAGCGCCAGGGCGTGTGCGCCGTGGTGTCGGCGGCGGGGATCGGGCAGCCTCTGCCGACTCGATGTCAGGGCAACCATCCGACCGGCGACCGTTGGCCAAGGCCCCCTGTATCCCCGTTCTGCTACGATCGTCGGCCGTGACGACCGGCCCGGACGCCTACGAAGACCTGCTCGCGACCGTGTTGGAAGCGCACGGGCGAGGCGACGCGAGTGCGGTCGCCGAGTTGCTCGCCGCGCACCCGCAGTGGCGGCCGCAGCTCGAACGGGCTCTGGAGCGACTGCGCGAGGCGGGGCTGCTGGACGCCGACACGGCGGCCACTGCCTACCCGGAGCAACTCGGCGAGTTCCGCTTGCTGCAGAAGCTCGGCAGCGGCGGCATGGGGATCGTGTTCCTGGCCGAACAGACGTCGCTGCAACGCAAGGTCGCGGTCAAGCTGGTCCGCCCCGAACTGATGCTGTCGCCGACGGCGCGCGAACGTTTCAGCCGCGAGGTGCTGACCGTCGCCCAGCTGCAGCATCCCGGCATCGTGCCGGTCTACGCGGTCGGGCAACACCAGGGCGTGCCGTACTTCGCGATGGAGTACGTCGCCGGGTGTTCGCTCGACGAACTGCTGCTGTCGGTGCGCGAACGACCGCCGCAATCGCTCGGTGCAGCCGACTTCGCGCGCGCGATCGGTGGTCCTGGTCTCGCCCCGCCGCCCGGCAGCTGGTGGCAGGCGGCCGTGCAGGTGGTCGCCGCCGTCGCCGACGCAGTTGCCTTCGTTCACGAACGCGGCATCCTGCATCGCGACATCAAGCCGTCGAACATCATGGTCACCGGGGCTGGGCGTGCCTTGTTGCTCGACTTCGGCCTCGCGCACGCCGCGAACGACGAAGCGCTGACCCGCTCCGGGGCCCTGTTGGGATCCTTGCCGTACATGTCGCCCGAGCAGATCCGCGGTGAAGCGCTCGACGAACGCACCGACGTCTATTCGCTCGGCGTGACCCTGTACCAGCTGTTGGCGCTGCGGGTCCCGTTCGCCGGGGTCGGCGACGCCGCGTTGCGGGCGGCGATCCTTGGTGGCCAGGCTCGGGAGCTCGCCGCGCTGCATCCGGGTTTGCCGCGCGACCTGCGGTGGATCGTCGGCAAGGCGATCGACGTCGAGCGGTCCCGCCGCCATGGCTCGATGGCGGCGTTCGCGGCCGATCTGCGGGCCCTGCTCGACGGCCGTCCGGTGGCGGCGCGGCCGCTGGCCTTGCCGGTGCGGTGGTGGCGGTGGGGGCGAAGGCACCCGTTCGCGACCGGTGCGGTCGCCGCCGCGCTGGCGTTGGTGGTCGTCGGTTCGATCCCGTTGGCGATCTTCGAACGGCTCCGCAGCGGCGAACTCGACCAGGCTCGGCGCAGTGCCGAAGCCGATCTCGACCACGCCCGGCGGGCCATCGAACTGCTGCGCCAGCAGGCCGAGGCGCTGTTGGCGATGCGCAGCCCGGCAGCCGGCGCACTCTGGCTGCAGATGAATCACCAGGCGCGGGCCTTCTATGCCGAACTGCTGGCGCGCCACCCCCGCGATCGCAGCCTGCAGCACAGCCTGGGCGCGGTCGAGCGTGCGCTGGCCAGCGAGCGCTGGCGCGCCGGTGACCACTTGCAGGCGCGACAGCACCTGCAGCGGCTGCGCGAGCTCGCCGCAATGGATCCGGCGCCCGGCGACGTCGCTGCCGTGCAGTTCGCTGCCGGGATCGACGGGTTGGAGGCCCGGTTGTGCTTCGAAGCCTATGCCTTCCCCGAGGCTGCGCAGTTCGCCGAGCGGCAACTGCAGGCGTTGTACGCATTGCGTTCGGCAAGCCCGCAGACGCCCGAACTGCTGACGCTGATCGCCCATGCCGAGAACCTGCTCGCGAACGTGCGTGGCCGGCAGGGGCAGCGCGCCGACAAACTGGCGTTGCTGCAGGCCGCGCTGGCCACCCGGCGGCTGGTCGCCGCGGCAGCACCGTCGCCGGCGGCCGACCTGGCCCTGGCGATGCAGTGCAACAACCTGGGTGAGTTCGGGCTCGGCGACCCTGCCGCCACCGCTGGGGCCATGCAGCTGTTCGACGAAGCCGGGAAGTTGTTGGCGGCCCTGCCCGCGCCCTGGTCCGAACGCCCGTCGACGTTGGCGCTGCGCGGCGAGATCGCCTGCAATGCGGGGGTCGCGGCCGGTGGACTCGGCCGGACCGATCTGGCGCAGGAGCATCTGGCGACGGCGCGCCGCCAGTTCCGCGACTTGCGCAGCAGCGATCCCGACGACCTGACGCACGCCTATGGGTTGGTGCGCAGCGAGCTCGAGATCGCCCGCCTGCATCTGCGCCTCGGCGACACGGCGACTGCGCGGCGCGCGGTGGCAGCGGCGATCGCCGAGGCGGATGCCGGTCTACAGCGTGGCGAGAGCCTGGCGTTGCAGAGCCTGCGCGACGACGCGCATCGGTTGCAGGGCGAGTTGCCGCCACCGTGATCAAGGTTCCTTGGCGTCGAGCAGGATCGTCAGCCTCGCCAAACCGCGCGCGACCAGACCGCGCAGCGCCGATTCGCTGATCCCGGCGTGGTCGGCGACCTCGGCGTACGACAGGCCGGCGATCCTGGTCAACAGGATCGCGTCGCGCTGCGCTTCCGGCAGCTGCTGCAGCACGTGTTGCACACGCTGGAGGCGTTCGCGTGCGTCGGCGTGCTGCGAAGGGGTCGCCAACGGCGAGTAGATGCCGGCGTCCTCGAGCTGGCGGGTGTCCTCGGGCAGTGGGTCGGTGCGACCGGCATCGCGGCGCGGTCGGTGGTGGTAGCGGTGGCGATCTACGACCTTGCGGGTCGCCTGCAGGAACAGGTAGCTGCGGAACGAGTCCTCGCCGCGGAACTGCAGGGTGTCCAGGTCGGCGAGCACCTCGCGGCACACCGACTGCGCGAGGTCGTCGATGCTCTCACGGGCCAGCAGGTCGCCGCCGACCTTGTGGCGCAAGAACGCCGTCAAGGCCGGCAGATGGCGCGCGAACAGCGCGTCGAGATTGGCGAGCGGCTCGGCCATCAGTTGTGCACGAACCCGACGATGGGACTGGCGTTGCGCTGCACCCCGCCGGTCGTCGCGGTGGCGCTGCCGCTGCTCGAGATCTTCGCCGCCGGTGGCCGACGCCCGATCGTCACCTTGCAGCCGTTGCTCGACGTGAAGCCGAGCGTGTTGGCGAACAGGTCGAAGATCATCGCCTGGCCGTAGAGCTCGAGGCCGTAGAAGTTCGCGTTGTTGGGCACGGGCACGTTGTAGTAGAACGAACCTCCCGGCGCCGTGCCGAGTGCTGCGGCCAGCGGCAACACCAGCATCGAACAGCCCGGTGCGCCGAACGCATCGCCGAGGATCGGTGTCGATGGCGCGACGTTGAGGTGGAAGTACAAGGTCGAGTTCGCTGGTGCTTGGCTGAGCGAGAAACCGACGTTGCCGCCGTAGTAGGTGCCGCTGGCGGACAGCACCGGCACGGTGTTCGCCGAGGTCGGGCAGCCGGCCCCGAACGACGTCACGTCCGAGCGGAAGGTCGGCGCCTGCAGATAGTACGTGAAGTTCTGGTTGGCGTTGTTGTTGGCGGTGATCACGAACTCGACGACCAGGTTCTCGTTGCCAGGGTACGTGTAGGGCGTGGTCAACGGGATCGTCACCTCCGCGCTCGGTTGGCTGGCGCTGAGGGTCGGCAGCTGGAAGATCGCCGGTCCGAACACCTGGGTCCGCGGCGTTGCGCCGCTGTAGTTGCCGAGGTAGTCACCCGTGGCGTTTTGGCTGGTCAGCGTGGTGCCGCCGAGGAACACCGCCAGTTGCAGGGAGCGGCCGGTCGAACCGATGCCGTTCGGCTGGCGGAACTTCAGGGCCGTGATCTGCCGGCCGGCCGGGATCGCCAGCGCGGCCCGGTCGAGCACGAGCTGGGTACGGGAGATCCCGAGCCCGAACGGGAACGAAGTTTCGTAGGACTCACCGGCCACCGACTGGTACTCGGTCGGGAAGTAGGTGGTGGTCTGGGCCGGCAGGGCCGCGGCGAACAGGACGGCGGCGGCAGCCGCCGCCCGCAGGATGGTCGTGGTTTGCATGGTCTCGTGGGTGGGGGACCACGGGACAGCGTCTGCGCCGGCGGTTCCGTTCGCGGAAAATCCGGGCCGGCCCGGTGGCGGCGGTGCCGGCGGTCCGTCTCGCGTAATTCCGGGGCGGCCCGGGGGGCGGCGGTCCCCCCACCGCGACCCTTCAGTCGCCGACCACGCTGCGCACCCCGTTGCTGGTCCGCAAGGCCCCGCCGAAGGCGAAGAACTGCGTGAAGTACTCCATGCCGAGGAAGCTGTGGTGGTTCGGCAGGGTGATCGGCACGCTGCCCTGGCCGAGGCCGTTCGCCACCAGCGACACGGTCGACGCCGCGTCGTTGTACACGAAGCACCCCGGCGCGCCGGCGAACGCCAGCGACGCCGGCAGGTTGGTGGCACCCCAGTGCTGGTCGTCGAACCCGAACGTCATCGCCGCCAGCGAGTTCGGCTGCGCGTTGTGCACCCGGTAGGTCGGCGTCTGGCCCAGCCGCGGCAGGCCGGTGACCGATTGCGTCAGGGCTTGCGGGCTGCCGCAGCCGGTGCCCACCGAGACGGCGACTGCGGTGACGTTCCACGTCGACAGCGCCGAGCGCAGCGTCGGCCGCAGCAGTTCGGCGATGGCCGTGTTGACGGCGGTGCTGGCGTTGGCGCCGTTGCTGGCCCCGTCGACGAACGCGCCGACCGCGTATTCGCGCGGCGCCAGCTGGTTGCCGCTCAGGAACGGGATGCGGATCCAGCCGAAACCGCTGCGGTACTCGGCGCCGTTGAGCGTGTAGCTGCCGCCCTTGCGCGCCAGCTCACAGCTGGCCTTGAAGCTGGTCACCGCCGCCGCCGACACGTTCAGGGACGCCGCTTCCTGGTCGATCACCGTGCTGATGCCGGCCCAGGTCAGGCTGTTGAGCATGTGCTCGTAGAACTGGTCGCGGAACACGCCCAGGTAGCCGTTGGCGACTTCGGTGTGCAGCTCCGCCAGGTCGCGCAGCGTGATCTCGTTGGGGTTGGCCAGGGCAGGGCCAGCACAACCGATGCGGTGGTTCAGGCTGGTGTCGGCCATGCCGAGGGTGCTCGCGGTGGTGTTGAGCCCAGCCTCGCCGAAGAACGCCGTCACCGCCTGCGTGCGGTTGTTGTCGCTCTGCTCCATCATCGCCCGCAGCACTTCGCTCCAGGTCTCGGTGGTCGGTTGCACGTCGGTCGGGCAGCTGCCGTTGGTGCCGAGGAACACGTTGACGTTGCCGTTCAGCGCGATCTGGCCCAGGCGCAGGCGCCGGAACGCGTGCACGTGGTGCAGGGTCTTCATCGTGCTGGCCGGTTCGAACACGCGGCTGCCGTTCAAGGCGGCCAGTTCGCCGCCGTTGATGCGCTGCAGCAAGGCGCCGACGTCCCCGTCGGTGGTGCTGCGCATCTGCGCGCCGACGTCGGTGGTCAGCGCATTGCTGTTGTTGATCGTCACCATCGCGAAGCGCCGCGCGCCGTTGACGAAGTACGGCTGGATCTCCAGCGGCCGGTGGCCGTAGTTGCCGAGCCGGGTCGAGACGCCGGCGGCGTCGAGCCCGTACCACCACGTGAAGGCCGGCGACGACGCCTCGGTGACCAGCACGGCGTCGAAGTTGCCGTTGGCGCGGCGGTGCAGGTCGTAGACCCGCCGGCCGTTGGCGATGCTCGCCTGCACCGTCGCCGCCGACGTGTTGTAGTACCACGCGAAGTTGCGGTAGTCGGCGCCGGTGTTGCGGATCGTCACGACGCTGTAGTAGGTCGTGCCGTTGACCTCGTAGGACTCGAAGTCGATCGGCCGCGCGTTGTTGGCGCTCAGCAAGGCCGACACCTGTGCGCCGGTCTGTCCGTACGCGTACCACCAGGCTTTCGCATTCGCGCCGGTGTTCGGCACCATCACCGCGGCGAAGCGCGATTGGCCGCCGTCGTCGTAGACCTCGAGGTCGATCAGGCGGGCCTGGTTGGTGGTCAGGTGCGCGCTGAGCTGGGCGGCGGTCAGGCCGTAGTACCACCAGTAGCCCGATTGGTACGCGCCGGTGTTGCGCACCATCGTCGTCGAGAAGCGCAGCGGGCTGCTGCTCTCGACTTCGAGGTCGACCGGCCGGTAGCCATTGCCGATCGCCGTCGAGATCGTGCTGGCGGGTACGCCGTAGTACCAGGCGTAGCTGGTCGGGGTGGACTGCTCGCGCACGTCCTGCGCCAGCAGCGGCGCAGTGCACAGAGCCAGGGGGAGGAGATGGTTGGACAGCAGTTGGCGGTGGTTCATGGGAAGCCTCTTGGGTTCCCTCACCTCCAGCGGGATCGGCCCGGAGATCCCCAGGTGGTTTCCGCCGATTTCCGGTGGGCAGGGCGCAAGTCCTGCCGTTTCAGCTGTTTCGGCGCCCGGCGTCAGCCGCTCTGGGTGCCGCCGAGGCCCTTGCTGCGCAGTTTGACCAGCAGCCGCGCCTGCGCGTCGTGGCAGGCCTGCCGGGCCGTCTCGTCGCTGGCGTAGCCAAGTGCCTCCCTGATCCGCGGGAACGTCTCGCCGTCGAGCAGGCGCAGTTCGAGCAGGCGGCGCTGCCGTTCGGGCAGGTCGTCGAGGGCGGCCCGCACCAACGCCGCGCGTTCGCCGAGCGAGGCGGCCAGGGTCGGTGTCGCCTCGCGTTGGTCGCGCACGACCGCCGCCAGCCCCTGGGTCGGCTCGGCGGCCTGCCGGCGGCCGTCGCGCCGCGCCGCTTCGTGGAACCGCACCGCGTCGAGCAGGCGGTGGTGCACCAGCGTGCCGAGGTACGCGAAGAACGGTTCCTTGCCGGCGAACTGCGTGTCGCGGAGGTCGGCGACCACCGCAGCGAGCACTTCGTGCACGACGTCGTGGGTGCTGAACAGCGGCAGGATCCACTTGTGGCGGCGGCGGAAGTCGCCTTCCAGCTCGCGGTGCACGCGGTTGCGGACGTCGGCGTAGCAGGCGTCCACCAGCCGGTCCTGCGCCGCGCGGTCGCCGGCGGCCGCGGCGGCGAGCAGCGGTTCGAGTTCGGCCCACGCCATGCTCACAGGAACGCCTTGATCGGGTAGGCCTGCGAAATCTCGGTGCCCGACGCATCGACGGCGAACCAGCGGAACACCAGCGGCAGGCCGAGCAACGCGAAGTGGTTGGGGATCGTCTGCGTGAACCGGATCGGGTCGCCGGCGACCGGATTCTGCGGGTTGCGCAGGTACAGGCCGGCGGTCAGGGCGGGGGCCACCTGGTTGCCGAGCGTCAGCACCAACAGCGCGAAACCCGGCCCGCGGCCCGACTGCGGCGGCCAGCCGACCAACCAGCTGTCGTAGTGGCGCTGGCCCCCCTGGTAGCGGCGGAACGCGGAGCCGTTGACGCCGACCGGGTACAGGTTCGGTTGGTACGGGTCGACCGGCGTGCCGCACGAGGCGCCGAAATCGTCGGCGACGTACAACCCGCTGCGAATCCGCGGATCGAGCGTGCAGACCGCGTCGATGTCGTCGCCGCCGGCAGTGCCGACCGCCTGGCTGACCGGCGTCTGGTCCGGTTTCTTGACCGGCTGCGGGACGGCCTGGTCGGTGTTGAGGTCGACGAACAGCAGCTGGTCGTAGCTGTTGCCGACACACGAGAACACCATCGTGTCGGCGGTCGTGTTGTAGGCCAGCGCGTCGATGTCGTCGGTCTGCAGGAGGCCGATCTCGGCGAACGTGCGCCAGACGCGCGGCGGCGTCCACGCGCCGGACGACGCGCTCATCGTCGTGAACAGCACCGTGGCACCGCTCGGTGGCGTCGGCACGCCGTTCTGCTGCCACCACAGGGTCGGCACCAGGGCGAGCGAGCCGTTGGCGACCGTGAAGTAGATCGTCGGCGCGCCCGGCAGCAGGGCTGCGAAGCCGGGTTCGATCGCGCTGAAGTTCGCCTGGTCGAAGCCGAGGATGGTCGGCACGTCGAGCGCGTCGACGTCGCGGTTCGCCGCGAGGCCGAGTTCGCTGCGGCCATGTGAACGTTCGACGCGGTCGATCAGCGGGGCGGGCACGGCGCTGCCGGGCAGCACCCAGCTGAACACGCTGGCCCCGCGGTCGGCGGCTGGTTCGGCGGCCAGGCGCGATTGCGGCAGCCCCTGCGCGCCGTTGCGGAACGACAGCAGGAACACGCCCCAGCCGAGCGGCGGCACCGCGACCACGCCGTTGCCGTCGACCATGATGTCGTCGCGGCCGCTGCTGGTGTCGTCGACGGCGAGGTTGGCGGCGCCGTGCTGCGCGAGGATGTGCTGCAGGTTGCGGGTCGCCGGCACGGTGGTGGGCCAGACACCGAACGCGCTGCTGACGCCGGTGCGATGCAGCAGCGTCGCGGCGTCCGCGGTG
>DAIMFJ010000012.1:31674-34433 GCA_036724695.1 Planctomycetota bacterium | reverse complement strand
TGGCCGGCGCGTTCCGGGTCCTGCACGTCGAACTGGGCGACGACGGACCCCGCTACCGCTACCACGACCGCACCGAGAGCTGGTTCGAGCTGGTCACGCAGGCGCCGCTGCCCCGCGAAGACCTGCGACCGCTCGCGGCACGATTGGCCGAACTCGAACCGCCGCACGACGGGGCGCAATGGTGTGCCGACCCGCCTGGCGAGCCGATCCCGGAGCTGTACTTCGGGGTGCCGAGCGCGCAGGAGTATGGGCAGCTGACCCGCGTGCTGGTGCCGAGCCGGTTGGCGCCGGAGCGGGTCGCCGAACTCTGCGCTGCGCACTTCGCCAACTTCCGTTGACGGCGCCGCGCGCTACGTTGTCGGGCATGCGCCGGGTACCTGCCGCCATCCTCCTGATCGCCCTGCTCGTCGGCTGCGGCGACGCTGCGCCGACCGCGCCCGGCGGCTATTCGGTGGAGATCCCGGTCGAGTCCGGCGCCGCCGACCGGCTCGGCGACGTGGTCCGCGAGACTCGCGGTCCGGTGGCGCTGGTGGCGCACGACGCTGCAGCTGCGCAGCGGGCCTTGGCGGCGCGCGACAAGGCGCAGCGACCGGACGCGCGCGTCGTCGTGTTCGCCGACGACGCCGTCGTGCCACCGTTCGCCGATGGTGGGCCCGACGCCGTGGTCACCGCCGCGATCGCTGCGCTGGCGAACGCCACGGCCGACCTGACGCTGCTCGCGGTCAGCGGGGTGGCGACGCCGGCGCAGGTGACGGTCGGCGCCCGCTGGCACACGCGCGCCAACCGCGCCGCCGGCGGGCAGTCGGCGCCATCGCCGGGCGAGTTCGGGCTGGCGGCGTTGCGACTGCAGCATCCGACGGTGCTCGACCGTCGGCCGCAGACCGATGTCGTGTTCCGCGTCGGCATCGTCGTGTCCCCGAGCGAACCGATGCGGGCGCAACTGGCGACGGCGCTGGCGGCGGCGTGTCGCGGCTATCCGCAACTCGAGGCGCGGCTGGGCGAGGACGCCGGCACGTTCCTGGCCGAGAACGTCAACGCGTTGGTGTTGGCGGGCCGCGGCCATGCGGCCCTGGCGCCGCTGGCGCGCGAGGCGCTGGCCAACGGCGTGCGTGTGCTCGGCGTCGCCAGCGACCTGCCGAGTGCGGCCGTGCAGACCACCGTCGTCGTCGAGGCGAACACGTTCGGCGTCGCGGCTGCCGAAGCCGTGCGCGCGCTGTTGCCGCAGGGCGGACGCGTGCTCGAGGTCGGGTTCCGCAGCACCGATCCGACGCATGTCGCGCGCAGCAGCCTGCTCGGCAAGGCGCTCGCCACGGCGAACGGCAAGTGAGCGGTGCGGCAGCGGCAGCGGCGACGCCGCGCTCGGGGCTGGGCGCGATGGCGCAGGCGGCCTTCTGGTTCGCGGTGATGAGTCTGCTCGTCAAGTGGGCCGGCGAACGCATGCCGACGCTGCAGGTCGTGTTCGGGCGCGGCTGCGTGACGCTGGCGATCAGCGCGGCACTGCTGTGGCGGGCGCGGCTGTCGCCGTTCGCGGTGCGGCCGCACTTGCTGCTGCTGCGCGGTCTGTTCGGGTCGACGGCGCTGATCTGCTTCTATGCGGCGGTCGTGCACCTGCCGCTCGCCGAGGCGACGGTGATCCAGCAGACCTCGCCGTTGTTCACGGCGCTGCTGGCGGCGTGGCTGCTAGGCGAACCGCTGCGGGCGCGGGTGCTGGTGTCGATCGGCGTCTGCCTCGTCGGGGTGTTGGTGATCGCGCGGCCGGAGTCGCTGTTCGGCATCGGGCTCGCGCCGGCGTTTCCGTGGCAGTTCGCGTTCGTCGGCGTGCTCGGTGCCTTGCTGTCGGCGCTGGCGTACGTGACGGTGCGAACGCTCGGGCAGCGACATCCGCCGATCCTGGTCGTGTTCTGGTTCCCGGTGGTGACCGTGCCGCTGAGTGCCCCGTTCGCGATCGCCCAGTGGCAACCGCTCGACGCGACCGGGGTCTGGCTGTTGCTCGGCATCGGCGTCGTCACGCAGTTCGGGCAACTGGCGCTGACCAGGGGGTTGAGCCGCGAACCGGCCGGGCGCGCAACGCTGGTCGGCTACCTGCAGATCGCGTTCGCGACGCTGTTCGGAGCCGCAGCGTTCGGAGCGATCCCCGACCTGTGGGGTTGGGCCGGCATGGCGCTGGTGCTGGTTGGATTGCTCTACGGCGTGCGAGCGGGGCGGTAACCTGCGCGAGCCGATGAGCGACCGCTCGACACCGCAGTACTGGCTGGGCCGGTTCGTCACCGGCCTCCTGCTGATCGTGTTGGCCGGGATCGGCGGCGTCGGCAAGCTGCTGCGCGGCACCGAGCTGGCGGGGCCGGTGACCGTGCTCGCCGGATTCTGGGGTTTCTACCTGGCGTTCTCGGCCGTGCAGCCGCTGATGCGGTTCCTCTCGCGCCAGCAGGCGTTCGGGCGACCGTGGGCGAGCGAAGCGCGCGACCAGTTCGCGCGGGCGTCGCTGCCGCGCCGCGTCTACCACCTGTTGGCGGCGATCGCCAGCGTCGACGGGCCGATGACGGCGCGCGAACGCGACACCGTGCGCACGTTCGTGGCGACCCACTTCGTCGGCGGCGTGAGCCTTGCCGAACTGCAGAGCTGGGAACTGCAGCCGCTGCGCGTCGAGGACCGCCGCGGCCTGGCGGCGCGCATCGCGGTCGGCTTGACGGACCCCGAACTCGACACCCTGTTCGTGTGGTGCTGCCTGGTGACGTTCGCGGACGGGCAGTACCGCGAGA
>DAIMFJ010000012.1:0-31664 GCA_036724695.1 Planctomycetota bacterium | reverse complement strand
CGAAGGGCCGCGCGCGCATGCTGTTCCATCTGGCCAGAGCGCAGTTCCTGCGCGACACTGGCGGTGGCAGTGCACCGGGTGGTGCGCCGGCGGGCGACGTCCGCGCGCGGGCGCTCGCCGTCCTCGGACTGGCCGACGAAGCCAGCCCCGAACAGATCCGCAAACGACACCGCGAGCTGGTGCGCCGGTTCCACCCGGATGCCCAGCCCAACCTCGGCCCCGTGGCGCAGCGCGAAGCCACGGAGCGCTTCCAGGAGATCCAGCGCGCCTACGAAACCCTCACTTCCTGAGCCCACCATGGTCACCATCACCGCCGCCTACCAGGGCGATCTCTGCTGCACCGCCACGCACGGCCCTTCCGGCTCGCAGCTCTCCACCGACGCACCCAAGGACAACGAAGGCCTCGGCCGCTTCTTCTCGCCGACCGACCTCGTCGCCACCGCGCTGGGCACCTGCATCATGACCACGATGGCGATCGTCGCCAAACGGCGCGGCTTCGCGTTGCAGGGCGCCTCGGTGCACGTCGAGAAGGTCATGTTCGACAACCCCCGCCGCATCGGCCGCCTGCCCGTCACCGTCACCGTGCCCGGCAGCTACACCGACGACCAGAAGAAGCTCCTCGAGAACACCGCCCACGCCTGCCCCGTGCACAAGTCCCTGCACCCCGACCTCGACGCCCCGATCACCCTCGTCTTCCCAGGCTGATCCTCCCCCCCTGCGCATTCCTCACCCGGTCCCAAATGCGCACCGCCTCGCCGAACTCAATGCGTGGCGCAGACTTGTGAGTTCGTCGCGAAAGGGTTCCACCAGTTGGCCGTCGGTTCTTCGACGGCGCCGGTCAGCGCCTGGTAGTCACTGACGACCCCGGTCACGAGCCCGACCGCGGCACCGACGGCGGCCAGCGCAACGAGGGCGTACACGGCGCCTTCGTCGTGGCAGTTCCCGCCGTGGTGGTAGCTGGGCTGCGCGAGGATGACCACCGGGCCGGTCAGGGCGCCGATCACCGGCTTGACCACGGTGCAGCCGCCCAGGAACGAAGCCAGCACCCATGCGGCGGCAGCGGTGGCGGGCTTCCTCATACCCCGCCAGAGCGCAGGCTCCACGCCGGTGTTGCATTGCAGGCAGCTCGCGCGCGCGAATCCGTAACCGGAAAGAGGGCAGCTACTTACGAGCGCGAGTGCGCATTTGGGACCGGGTGAGGTATGCGCAGGTCAGGGGGTGGAGGCCTGGAGCGCGGCGAGGATGTGGGCGTTGGCGGAGGGGTCTTTGACGGCGGTGCGGACGAAGCGGGTGCCGAAGCGGGGGCTGAGGGAGGCGCAGTCGCGGAGGTAGACGCCGTGGTTGCGGCAGCGGGCGACGAGTTCGGCGGCGGGGAGGCGGTCGGTGGCGAACAGCAGGAAGTTGGTGGTGCTGGGAAAGGTGCGGAGGCCTGGGATGGTGTCGATCGCTGCGGCGAGGTGGTCGCGGAGGTGGTGCGTCTCGGCGGCGCGTTCGCGGTACCAGGGGTACTCGCGGAGTGCGAGTACGGCAGCGCATTGGGCGAGCAGGCCGGCACTCCAGGGGGGATTGAAGGTCTCGAGATCGGCGAGCAGGGCCGGGTCGGCGCACAGGTAGCCGACCCGCAGGCCGGAGAGCGCGAAGAACTTGGACATCGACTTGGCGACGACGAGGCGGCGGTCGGTGCCGACGAGGGCCTCGGCAGTCGGCACGTCGGGCACGAAGTCGATGTAGGTCTCGTCGATCCAGACGCGGACGTCCGCGGGCAGCAGGGCGAGCAGGCGGCGCAAGCCCTCGGCATCGCGCCCGACCCCGGTCGGACTGTTGGGGTTGACCATCACCAGGAGCCTGGCGCCCATCGCCTCGACCTGGGCTGCGATCGCCGCCGGGTCGGGCCGGAACCCGCGCGCCTCGTCGAGCTCGCAGGCCACGACGTCGGCGCCGATCACGTTCGCGAAGATGTGCCGGTATTCGCCGTACATCGGATCGAGGATCGCGACGCGATCGCCACGCGCCACCAGGCGCGGAAACGCGAGGAACATCAGCGCCGAGGTCCCACCGCCGATCAGCACGTGCTGCGGTGACAGACCGTGCCGCTGCGCGATCGCCGCGCGCAGGCCGTCGCCGTGGGTCGGCGGGCTGGTCTTCACCAGCCACGGCAGGTGCTCGCGCAGCGTCGCCAGCACCGCCGGCGCAGGTTCGTACCAGGCATCGAGCACGTCGGCATCGACGATGCCGTGCCGCCGCGACAGGTCGGCGAAGTCGCTGCCGATCGCGTCGAACGAGGCGCCGCCGTGGAAGGCCTTCTGGTTGGCAGGCTGCATGCCGGGACTGTAGTCCGCGGCCACGTCGCTCGCATCAGGCCGGCTGACCGCCGTCGAGTCGCTGGAACAACCAGGCGCGCGCCACACTCCACTCGCGTTTGACCGTGCGCTCGGAGATCTCCAGCGCCGCCGCGGTCTCCTCCACCGAAAGCCCGGCGAAGAAGCGCAGTTGCACGATCTGCGCCATGCGGGCGTCGACGGCCTCGAGTTCGTGCAGCGCCTCGTCGAGCGCCACCAGATCCGCCGGCGGCAACCCGGTGCTGGCGGCGATCGCGGCGACGTCGGCCCCGTCGGCGATCTCGTGCGCCCGCTTGGCACGGTGATGGTGACGGTAGCGATCGACGAGCACCTGCCGCATCGCCCTTGCCGCCGCCCCGAAGAAATGCCGTCGATCCTCGAACTGCCCGGCATCGAGCCCCAAGCGGAGCCAGGCTTCGTGCACGAGCGCCGTCGGGCCGAACGTCTGCCCCGGCTGCTGGCCGCGCAATCGTGCCCCGGCCAACCGTTTGAGTTCCTGGTAGACCGCCTGCACGAGCTCTTCCTGGGCCGTGGCACCGCCGCCTCGCACCGCCTGCAGCAGCACGGTGATGTCGGTCGGCGCCGGCGACGGTTGGGATTCGGTCATGCAGGAGGGTTGGGCCGGACGGTCGGCACGGCGCTCACAGCCTAGCGCCAACCGTCGGCTTGGAAACCCCGGACGAACCCTGTCAGCGACCGGTGTCCGTCGCCGGACCCGCCTTCGCCGATTCGTCGGTGGCAGCGCGCAGTCGCACCGCCGCCAGGGTCTCGACGACCAGCCGCTCGTGCTCCTCGTCCGGCAGCGGTTCCGCGCTCATCACCGTCTCGACGACGATGCGGCCCCGCTGCAGGTCGATGTTGGCGACGTCGAACTCCTTGGTGCCCGCCTTCATACGCTTGCGGAACAGCCATCCGCGATGATCCGCGCCGACCAGTTCGCGCCGTTCGCTGCCGACGATGCGCACGCGCCCGGTCGCCATCGTCTCGTCCTTGCGCTTGCTGAGCCGTTCCGCGTAGTCGAGCCATTGCGCGGCACTCGCCTCGCCGTCGAACTCGATCACCACGCAGACGACCATCCGGGATTGCGGATTCGCCTTCGGCGTCAACTGCAGCAGCTGGGCGTTGCGGACCGACTTCTGGAAGTTCGCGACGTCCTCCGCGGGCAACAGCGTCATGCCCGCCGCCATCTGTTGGGCAGTGGCCTGCGCGCGCGTGGCGTTCCAGGTCTCGCTGTCGAACGCGGCCTGGAACCGATCGAGGGCCGGCGCCGGGTCGTACAGGACCGCCGGACGCTGCGCAGGATCCAGGTACCACGCCGGATTGAGGATCAACTCCTGTTCGCGCGGCGGGGTGCGAAACACGCGTTCGTGGCCCCCTTCGGGTTCGGCGGCGACGACCGCAGTGACGAAGTCCTCGCCGTCGTAGTACGCGAACGTCGCCGACGCCACCATGCTGCGCACCAGCATCGCCATCGCCTCGCCCTGCCGGAGCACCGACTTCGGCAGCTTGCCGACCGCTTCGCGCATCACCGCGAACCCATCCAACCAGCCATTCTGGCCACAGATCCGCCGCGCCTGCAGCTGCGCGCTGCCTTCGATCACGGCATTGACGGCCTTGACGGCCTCTTCCGTGTCGGCCTCGATCAGCCGGGCGGCGAATCCGAAGCGTCGATCGTCGTAGGCATGGCACAGTTCGTGCACCATCACCGCACGCAGGGCCGCGTCCTCGGCCAACGCCGGCAGGTCGAGCAGGCGCACCTGTTCGCGCCAGGTCTCGAGCGCGACCAGGAACCGCGCGTCGGCCCACGAGTACTTGGCGTAGGCACCCTGCGCCAGCGCCGCTGCCAGCTGCTTGGCGGCCGCTTCGGCCTGCGCGGCGTCGGGTATGCGCAACCGCACGATCGGCAGGTTCTCGCGTTCGATCGTCTCGGCCATCTGCTCGCGACTCACGAACGCCAATGGCAACTCGGGATCGAGGGCCTTGCCGAACGCCTTGGCGCAGGCGGCGAGACTGTCCGCGTACGCCTGCCGCACCCGCTCTTCGGTCAGCCGCACGCGCGGCGCCGGGGCGGCGCTCTGCCCAGGCTCGGCCTGGACCGGCGGATCCTGGGCGACCAGCAGTGGCAACAAGAACGGCAGGGCGAAGGCGACGAACCGGTGTGGCATCGACATGGTGATGGATCGGCAGAGGCGTGGGTCGGTACACCCACGAGACCTCAGTGTAGACTGCGCCGCGGTGGGCATGCCGCGCGAGCGACGATTTCCAGGCAGCGCCCGAATCCTGGCCCCCGGCCGACCCTGCCGACGCAGTACAGACGCATGGACTCCGAGCAGACGCGCAAGGCGGCGGCCGCTGGCCAGACTGCCGTCGATCCGGCGACCTGGCCGCGCTTGAAGGAACTGGTCGCCGACGCTCTGGAGCTGGCGCCAGCGGCACGCGATGCGTTCCTGGCGCGAGAGTGCCAGGACGCCCCGGCATTGCGGAACGCGGCGCTGGCGATGCTGGCAGCGGCGGCTGCGGCGACCGAGTTCCTCGAGACCCCGGCGATCCCCGCTGCCGTGTCGTTGCTGCCAGCCGGCACCCGTTGCGGGCCGTACACGATCGAGCGCCTGCTCGGCGAAGGTGGCTTCAGCGAGGTCTACCTCGCCGAGCAACAGGTGCCGATCGAGCGCAAGGTCGCGCTGAAGCTGCTGAAGCCCGGCATGGACTCGCGCGCGATCCTGGCGAGGTTCGCGCTCGAACGGCGCACGCTGGCGAGGCTCGAGCACCCGTCGATCGCCCGCATCCTCGACGCGGGCGCAACCGACGGCGGGCGGCCGTTCGTCGCCATGGAATGGGTGGAAGGCTGCACGCTGAAGGAGTTCGTGCGCGAGGCAAGCCCGGACCGACGCACCCGCCTGGACCTGTTCCTGCAGGCTTGCGACGCCGTCGTCCACGCGCACCAGCGCGGGGTGATCCACCGCGACCTCAAACCGAGCAATCTCCTGGTCGCGGAACGCGACGGCGCTCCGCAGCTCAAGGTGATCGACTTCGGGATCGCCAAGGTGCTCGGCGACGCAGCCGAGGACCACACCCGCACCGGCCAGATGCTCGGCACACCTGGCTACTGGAGTCCGGAGCAGCGTGCCGGCGACGGCGACGAGATCGACGTGCGCGCCGACGTGTATGCCCTCGGCGTGGTGTTTCGCGAACTGACGGCCGAACCGGCCGGCTCGGCGCTGCCGCGCGAATTCGATTGGATCGTCGCGCGCGCCTGTGCTCCCGAACGCGAGCGCCGCTACGGCAGCGTCGGCGAACTGGCGGCCGACGTGCGGGCGTTCCTGGGCGGGGATGCGCTGCAAGCGGGGCCACCGACCCGCCGCTACCGATTGGGCAAGTTCGTCCGCAAGCACCGCGGGCCGCTGCTGGCGGTTTCGGCCGTCGCCGCGACGCTGATCGCCGGCGCGGTCACGGCCGCGGTGGGTTTCTACCGCGCCGACCAGGCGATGCTGCTCGCACAGGCGGCGCAACTCGAGGCCGACACCACCAGCGACTACCTGACCCGGTTGATCACCGAAGTGCAGCCGGGCCGCGCTGGCCGCGACGTCAAGGTTCGCGATCTGCTCGATGCCAGCGGGCCCCTGCTGCAGAGCGCCGAGCAGGCGCCGGAAGCGGCCGCCCGGCTGCACTACGTGATCGGCTGCGCCTACCAGGCACTCGGCGAGTACGCGAAGGCCAAGGCGCATCTGCATGCCGCCGCCATCAGCTACGTTACGCGCCTCGGCGAACTCGACTGGCGCGGCATCGAAGCGACGTGCCAACTCGCCGGCACCCTTTCGCGGGCCGGCGAACTCGACGCCCTCGAAGAGCTGCTGCCGACGGTATCCGCTCGGGCCGTCGCGGCGCGCGGGCGGTTCCACCCCAAGGCTCGCGTGCTGATCGACCTGCGCGCCAAGGTCGCTTTCGATCGCGGTCGCCCAGGCGATGCCGAGCAGCCCCTGCGCGAACTGCTGGAGCTCGAAACCGCCGACGGCTCGCCGGACGGCATGATCAGCACGCTCGGCAACCTGGCGCAGGTCCTGCTGAGCCGCCGCGCCATCGCCGAGGCGCGACCGTTCGCGACGCAGGGCCGCGAACTGTCCCTCGCCCGCCACGGCGCCGAGCATCCGATGACCCTCACGGCGACCCGCAAGCTGGCCGCGGTCGAGGTGGCTGCCAGCGACCATGCTGCCGTCGCGGCACTGCTGGGCCCGGTACTGCCGGTCGCCGAACGGGTCTTCGGCGCCGAGCACCCCGAGACGCTGGGGATCGCCAACTACCTCGCCTACGCCTACCAGAACCAACTCCGCTACGCCGAGGCCGACACCATCTACCGCAAGCTGATCCCGGCCCAGGCCCGCAAACTGGCCCGCAACAATCCCCAGGCGGCGATGACCACCCTCAACTACGGTCGCCTCCTCCACCTGTTGCGTCGCTACGCCGCTGCCGAGCCGGTGCTTCGCGACGGCCACGCGCGCTTCCTGGCCCTGCGTGGCCCGAACGACGTCAACACCACCCAGGCGGACTACCTGCTCTGCAACAGCATCGCCATGCAAGGCCGCGACGCCGAGGTCGCCACCCAGTTCGCCACCGCCGTGCACGCCGTCGCCCGCGTGCACGGCCCCACCAGCGAACTCGCCCAGTCCGCCCACCGCGACTGGTGCCTGCACTTCGCGCGCCTGCTCACCACCGGCCTCACCACCGGCGACCTCTCCGCCGCAGCCCGCGCCCACCGCGCCGCCACCCGCTGACCCCTGCGCATACTTCACCCGGTCCCGAATGCGCAAGCCGGATCGCAAGCACCTATTTAATAGGCACTTGCGACACCCACGGCGATCACGACTCACATCCGGTCCGGCGAATATTCAGTTGCCGAGGGCGAGCGTCAACCCCGGCGTGAACGCGATCCCGCTGGCCGACCCCGCGTCGAGGTGCGCGCCCTGCACGTGCACGAGGATGCCGCAGAACGCCGCATCGAGCGGAATCACCAGGTTGCGCACGCCAACTCCAGGAGCCACCGGCAACGGCAGCGTTTCACTGGACAGCGGCTGGACGAGCAGCGCACCGCCGAACCCGGTCGGCAGGTTCTGTCGCAGGTAGCCGAACACCAGGAAGCCCAGCTGCGGCGTCGGGGCGACATTCGACATGCGCAATGCGACCGCCGTGCCGAGTTGCGGCTCGCCACCGGCCACCAACGTGGGCACTCCGGCCGTCCCCGGGAACCCCACACCGTAGTTCGACCACGACGCCACGCAGTCCGACGTGAACGCGTTGTACGTCACACCCGCCTGCGAGAAGTTGTAGAAGCCGATGCGCCCATCCGGAAAGCTGCCCTGGACGTCGATCTGCAGCACCGTGTCGACGTACACCTTCACTCGCGTCGGCGTGTAGTCGATCCGGAACGTGTACGTCTGGTTGCGCACCCAGCCGGTCGAGCCGAGCGTCGCGCCGCGCTGCAGTTCCAGGACGAAGTCGTTCGCCGTCGAGCACGGTGACGTGTTCAGGTCGACATGCCCCCACAGCTCGTCCATGGTCGGCACACCGTGGACCCGCGACAGCGCCAAGCCCGCGAGCGCAGTCGAGCCTGGAGTGCACGCCGGGGCGCCGAAGTTGTAGTTCTGGGTGGCCCGCTTCCAGTCGAGCAGCAGGTAATCCGCATTGGGGTTGGTCGAATCACCCGGTTGGAACCCCAACACGAACCCCACCATGTCGTCGTCGCTACCCGAGACCGTGATCTGTCCTTCCAGCCGCCGGTTGTGGATCGGCGTGTCGCCGTAGAACACCGTCGGCACGCCGTTCACCGACTGGGACACCGACAGCCCACTGGCGGCGACCGTCCAGTTGCCGATCGGCGTACCGGCGAAGTTCTCGACCGTCCAGTTGGCCAACGCCACCGGGGTCTGGGCGAGCAGGGAGCCGGCACAGCCAGCGACACAGAGCATACGAAGCAGCGTCATGGGGGTTTTCCTAGGGGATTCAGGTGCTGCCACGCATGTCGACGAACTCGGCACCCGGCAGCACCACGCCCTACGCCAGCGCCGAACGTCGCGGGCCACGAATCTCCGAACCTGCTGAACCCCCGCGCGGTGCGCCGTATCGTGCGGCTGTGATGCCAAGTCGAACCCTCCAGGCCCTACCACTCGCCCTTGTGCTGGCACTCGCGCCGGCACCTGCCCAAGATCCCAACCCCGGCCTCGACGTCCGCCTGCTCCCCGCGCTGACCGCACGCAGCATCGGCCCAGCCGTATGCAGTGGCCGCATCGCCGCAGTCGCCGGCGTGCCCGGCGACCCGACCATCGTCTGGGCCGGCGCCGCCTCCGGCGGCGTCTGGAAGTCCACCGACGGCGGCATCCGCTTCACTCCGGTGTTCGACGAGCAGGACGTGACGTCGATCGGCGCCATCGCGATCGATCCACGCACACCAGACGTCGTCTGGGTCGGCACCGGCGAGGGCAATCCGCGCAATTCCGCGAGCGTCGGCCGCGGTGTCTACAAGACCCGCGACGGCGGCAAGACGTGGAGCAGACTCGGTCTCGACAAGACCGAACGCATCCATCGCATCCTGTTGCACCCGACGCAGCCCGACACGGCCTACGTCGCTGCGTTCGGCACCTCCTGGGGCGAGAACGAAGAACGCGGCGTCTACAAGACCGTCGACGGCGGCGCCACCTGGACGCGGATCCTGCACGTCGACGCCCGCACCGGCTGCGGCGATCTGGTGATGGACCCGCGCAACCCGGACAAGCTGTTCGCGGGGCTCTGGGAACACCGCCGCTGGCCCTGGTCGTTCCGTTCCGGCGGACCAGGCTCGGGACTGCACGTGACCCGCGACGGCGGCACGACCTGGACGCGACTCGGCGAAGACGCCGGCCTGCCCGCCGGCGAACTCGGCCGCATCGGGCTCGCCATCGCGCCCAGCGAGCCGAACGTCGTCTACGCACTCGTCGAAGCGAAGAAGAGCGTGCTGCTGCGCAGCGACGACGGCGGCCTGTCGTTCCGCACCGTCAACAAGAGCGAGGACATCGCCCCGCGACCGTTCTACTTCGGCGATCTGCGCGTCGATCCCGCCGATGCCAACCGCGTCTACAACCTGCACGTCGTCGTCGACGTCTCCACCGACGGTGGCCGTTCGTTCTCGACGTTGGTCGGCTGGGGCGAGGCCCATCCCGACCACCACGACCTGTGGATCGACCCGCGCAATCCGTCGCGCCTCGTGCTCGGCAACGACGGCGGCGTCTACACCAGCACGGACCGCGGCCGTTCGTGGCGCTTCTGCCCCAACCTGCCGCTGGCGCAGTTCTACCACGTCGCCGTCGACATGGACGTGCCGTACCACGTCTACGGCGGCCTGCAGGACAACGGCAGTTGGCGCGGCCCGTCGACGGTCTGGGAGAACGGCGGGATCCGCAATCTGCATTGGCAGGAGGTCTGCTTCGGCGACGGTTTCGCGACGATGCCGGATCCCCTCGACAGCCGACAGGGCTACGCGATGAGCCAGGGCGGTGCGCTGGTCCGCTGGGACCTGCGCACGGGCACCCAGAAGTCGATCCGCCCACCCGCTCCCGAGGACACGCAACTGCGGTTCCACTGGAACTCGGCGATCGCCCAGGATCCGTTCGAACCGCGCACGATCTGGTACGGCAGCCAATTCGTGCACAAGAGCGTCGACCGCGGCGAGAGTTGGACGATCGTCTCCCCCGACCTCACCACCAACGACCCCGCCAAGCAGAAGCAACACGAGAGCGGCGGTTTGACCCTCGACGTCACCGCCGCCGAGAACCACTGCACGATCCTCACCATCGCCCCGAGCCCCGTGCAACGCGGCGTGGTCTGGGTCGGCACCGACGACGGTCGCGTGCAAGTCACCCGCGACGGCGGCACCTCGTGGCGCAGCGTCGAGAACCGCCTGCCCGGCCTGCCGCAACACACCTGGTGCCCGCACATCGAAGCGAGCAAGTTCGCTGCTGGCACCGCGTATGCGGTCTTCGACGGCCACCGCACCGCCGATTGGACGCCCTACGTCTACGTGACCGAGGACTTCGGCGAGACCTGGCGCTCGCTGGCCACGCCGACGATCGACGGCTACTGCCTGGTGATCGAACAGGACCCCGTGCAGGGCAACCTGCTGTGGCTAGGCACCGAGTTCGGCCTGTACGTGACGCTCGACGGCGGCGCCACCTGGCATCGCTGGCGCCACGGCGTGCCGGCCTGCTCGGCGATGGCGATCACCACGCATCCGCGCGACGGCGACCTGATCGTCGCCACGCATGGACGTTCGATCTTCGTCGTCGACGACATCACGCCGCTGCGCACGCTCGACGCCGCGTTGCTCGCCCAACCGCTGCACCTGTTCCCGATCCAGCCGGCGATCGCCTGGGAGACGCGCCAATCGCCCGGTTCTCGCTTCCCCGGCAACGACGAGTTCCGCGGCGCCACCCGCGAACGTGGGGCGTTCGTGCATGTCGTCGTCAATGCCAGCGAACTGGCACACCCCGACGCCGAGGCCGAGAAAGCGCGCAAGGCCGTTCAGCAGGAGGCGGCAGCGCCGGCGACCAAAGCAGCCGACCAGGAACCACGCGATCAGGTGACCGTCGAGGTGCGCGACACCGGCGGGCAGTTGGTCCGCACGTTCCGGCGCGAGGTCAAACTCGGCCTCAACCGCATCGTCTGGCGCCTCGAACGCGATGGCACGCCCGGCCCTGCCCGCGACCTGCAGACCGACCCCGAAGTGCCGCCGCCGGGCCGCGGCGTGCTGCCGGGCGAGTACACCGTCACGGTGCGCTTCCAAGGCCAGGAACGCAGCGAGAAGGTCACCGTGATGCCCGACCCGCGCGTCGAGATCCCACTCGCCGATCGCAAGGCCAAGGACGACCTGCGCGCGGCCCGCGAGGCGATGCAGGCGGACCTGCGCCTGGCGACGCAGCGTCTCGGCCGGGCCCGCAAGGACATCGACCTGATCGCGATGCGACTCGCCGCCGAGCCCAAGGTGCCGGCCGGCCAGAAGGACCCGCACGAGGCGGTTCGCAAAGCCCTCGACGCCGCCAAGGCGGCGCTCACGGCGCTCGACGAACGGCTATGGGGCAAGCAAGGCCTGCAGGGCATCTCCCGCGACGACGACACCTTGCTCGCCGAGGTCCAAGGCCTGATGCGCATCTCGCGCACCGACGACGCGCCCAACGCGACCGAACGGCTGCTGATGGGCCGGGCCGCGCTGGCCGTGCCGCGCGTCGGGCGCGCCGTCGACGAGTTCGTCGGCGGCCCCCTACAGGCCCTGCGCGACGCGCTCGCCGCCAGTCCGCTGAGCCTGCTGCCGAGCGTCGAGCCGGTGCCGACGAGGCGCTGAGCGCCTTCGTCGGCGGCCGGGCCACGCAGCGCCCTCCGCGGGGCGCCGCGCGCGTTCACTTCTTCGCGCGCTTCTTCGCCGGCTTGCCAGCGGCCTTGCCGGCCCCCTTGCCGGCCTTGGCCTGCCTGTTCAGGTGCTCCTGCAGCACCATCGCGACGCAACCGGTCAACCGCTTGCCCATCGGGATGTGCAAGAACTCGTTCGGTCCGTGCGCGTTGCTCTGCGGGCCGAGCACGCCGGTGATCATGAACTGCGCTGCCGGGAACTTCTCGCCGAGCATGCCCATGAACGGGATCGTGCCACCCTCGCCCATGTACACGCACTTCTTGCCGAAGTAGGTCTGCGAGGCCTTCTCGCTGGCCGATTCCAGCCAGCCGGCGAGCGGTGGCGCATCCCAGCCCGAACTGGCCTTGTCGCTGGTCACCGTGACCTTGGCGCCGTGCGGCGGGTCCTTCGCCAGCAGCTTCACGAGTGCCTTCTGGCACGCCACCGGGTTCGCGCTCGGCGGAATGCGCAGCGAGAACTTGGCCGTGGTGTGCGGGCGCAGCACGTTGCCGGCCTTGTCGGTGCCGGGCACGCCGTCGATGCCGATCAGTTCGACGAACGGCCGCCACGTGCGGTTGAGCACCATCTCGGTGCGGTCCTTCGCCATCGGCTTGGTCTTGCCGGCCCACGGGAACCGCTTCCACAGTGCGTCGCCGAGCACTTTGCCGGCCACCTTGGCCTGGTCCTTGCGCTGCTTGGGGATCTTCACGTGGAAGTCCTTCGGCAGGATCACGCCGGTCTCGCTGTCCTCGAGCCGGCCGAGCACTTCGCGCAACACGCGGAAGCTGCTCGGCACGATGCCGCTCGCGTCGCCGCTGTGCACACCCTCGGTCAGCACCTCGACCTGCACGGTCGCCGCGACCAGGCCACGCAACGACGTCGTGCACCACAGCTGGTCGTAGTTGCCGCAACCGGAGTCGAGGCAGACGACGAGACTGGGCGTGCCGATGCGGTCCTTGAGCGCATCGATGTAGTACGGCAGGTCGTAGCTGCCGCTCTCCTCACAACCTTCGATGATCACGACGCACCGGGCGTGCCGACCACCGGCCTCCTTCAGCGCCCGAATCGCCGTCAGCGACGCATAGGCCGCGTAACCGTCGTCGGCGCCACCGCGACCGTACAGCTTGTCGCCCTTGCGCACCGGCTCCCACGGGCCGAGCCCTTCGAACCAGCCGGTCATCTCGGGCTGCTTGTCGAGGTGGCCGTACAGCAGCACGCAATCGTCGCCGTCGCCGGGCACCTCCATGAAGATGAGCGGCGTGCGGCCTTCGAGTTCGATCACCTCGACGGTGAGCCCTTCGATCGGCTGCGCCTTGCACCAATCGGCGATCAGCTTGACCGCGCGATGCATGTGACCGGCCTTGGCCCAGTCCTTGTCGAAGGCCGGCGATTTGTTGGGAATGCGGATGTAGTCGACGAGCTGTGGAACGATGTCCTGTTCCCAGGCCTGGTCGACGAACGAGCGGATCTTGCGATCGTCCATGGTGTTGCTGCCGCGAGTCGGGGAATCGGCTTCGGGCGGCCGAACGCAGCCGCCGCCGCAGGCAATCAACCCGCCTGCCGACCCGCTTGCAAGCGAAGTCGGCGAAAGCCGCGCCGGGACCGCTCAGAAGCGCACGACGAGCTGCGCGCCGCCACCACCGAACGCCAACTCGTCGAGTTGCGTGGTGAGCGAGAACGCGAACCACGCCCGCGGCGAGAAATCCCAGCGCGCGTTCCAGGCCACCTTGCCCTCGAAGCGGTCGTGGCGGCGTTCGCCGCCGCCGTCGGCGAACCGCGCGCGCACGTGACCGGCGAACAGCTGCGGCTCGAACGACAGCCGCCCGTCGGTCGGCACCGCGACGCGCACCACGCCGAACCACTCGTCGCGGCGCACCAGCAGGTTCTCGCTGGCGTCGAACGGCCGCCGGCCGTCCTCGCGCATGCCCGTGTGCATCACGCCGAGCGACCAAGGGCGTCGTTCGGCGTCGCGCCACGACTCGCATCGCACTTGACGAAAATCGCGACGAAAATCCTCGTCGCGCGGATCGCCGGCGGTGGCCGCGCGCAGCTCCTTCCACGTCCTCTCGAGTTCGCCGCCGAACACCAACCAGTCCCGTTCGCCGAGTGGCACATGCAGATCGAGACCGCCGATCCACCGCTGCAATCGCGTCACGGTGGTCGCCGTCAGGTCCTCCACCTCCAGCGGCAACTGGCCACCGATCTCGAACGCGACCCGCAATCCCGTCGGCGCACCGAACGCCCCGCTCGCCATCACCGCATATGGATCGCGCCGATACGCGAACTCGCGACTCTTCGCCGACGGCGCATCGACCGCGGTGACCATCAACCGCAGCGCCTGTTCCGCCTCGCGCCACAACCAGACACCCGCCGACACGTCGATCGTGGCCTTCTCGGCGAACAGCTCGGTCTGCACGAACACCGCGGTCCGCGCCCCGAAGCCGGCTTCGAGCTCGACCGCATTGCGCAGGAAACGCGTATCGCGATTCTCCGATTGCAGCACGTGATAGCGGAAGCCGATGCCGTCGCCGAGCGCCACGCTCTGGTCCAAGGCCCCCTCGACCGTGAACTGCGTCGAACTGGTCGACCCGAGCCGATACGAGACGCGATCCTCGAAGCGCGGCAGCCCACGTTCCGACCAGGGTGGCAGCACCACGTAGCCGAAGCGGTCGAGGTGGTACTCCGGCCCTTGCGGGAAGTCGCGCCGAACGCTCTCCTGATCGAAACCGAGCCAGGTGGCCCGGTTGACGAACTGTGCCGGCAACTCGGCGGCCAGCACCGAGGCGAGCACTGGAACGATGCCGCGCACACCACGCATGGCATCAGTTTGGCCGCGCCGCACCCGACCACAAGCCCCATCGGTCGGGAGTGGCTACCAGACCGGCGCCGGTTCTCCGCGCTGCACCGCCGCCAACCGGCGCGCCAGCAGGCGCTGCTCGGGCTCGGTGCCACCACACGCCAGCGCCCGTTGCAGGGACGCTGCCGCGTCGCCGAGTTCGCCCACGGTCCACGCCAACTGCGCTCGCACCGCCCACCACAGCTGGTAGCCCTCGAGAGCCGTGGCCACGCGGGGATCCGCGAGCTCTCGCAAACCCGCGGCCGCGCCCTGCAACTTCGCCACCGCGATCGCCCGGTTGAGGCGCACCAAGGGCGCATCGGCGACCTGGACCAGGCGATCGTACCAACCGAGCACTTGCCGCCAATCCGTGCTCGCGTAGTCGCTCGCCGCAGCGTGCACCGACGCAATGCCGGCCTCGACGTGCCACGCCGTCAAACGCTCGCCGCCCATCGCCGCCCGCAAGTGCCAGAAACCGCAGCGCAGCCATTCCGGGTCCCACCGTCCGCGGTCCTGCTCGGCCAAGGTCAACACCTCGCCCATCGTGTCGAGCCGGGCCGGCAGCCGTGCCCCTTGCAACAACAACAGCGCCAACAACGCGTGCACCTCCGGTCCCCGCGTCGCCGGCTGCTCCAGCAGCAGTCCCGCCAGCCGCACCGCCTCCTGCACCAGGTCGCCGCGCACCAGTTCGGCGCCGCGGTGCGCGCGATACCCTTCGTTGAACATCAGGTACAGCACGTCGAGCACCGTCGCGAGCCTGGCTGGCAACTCGCTCGGCGGCGGCACCACCAGCTCCACCACCTCGCGCTGCAGACGCGCCTTCGCGCGCACCAACCGCTGCGCGATCGTCGCTTCCTTCTGCAGCAGGGCCGCCGCGATCTCGGGCACGCCGAACCCGGCCACCGTCTTCAGCACCAGCGCGATGCGGGCGTCGGCTGGCACCGCGGGATGGCAACATGCGAACATCATCCGCAGCGTGTCGTCGCCGAGCTCGTCACCGAGTTCGTCGCCGCGCGGGGCGTCGACCGCGCCGGCCGCCGCTGCCCAGTGCGCCAGTTCCGTCTCGACGCGCGCGGCGAGGCGCCGCCGCCGCAGTGCGTCCAGCGCCAGGTTGCGCGCCACCGCGAACAGCCACGCGTCGGGCCGTTCGGGCACACCTTCGGCCGGCCAGCGGCGCAGCGCGCGCAACATCGCCTCCTGGACCACGTCCTCGACGAGGTCCAGGCGCTCGGCGCCGAGCACGCGGCAGAGCCCGGCCACCATCGCGCCATAACGATGGCGGAACAGTTCGTCGAGTTGCGGCAGGGCCGCGGCCACGCTCAGGCCTCGGGCTCGCCCAGCAGGTCGACTTCGCGGACCTCGATGCTGCCAAAGCGCAGGTTCGGGTGCCCTGCGCAGAGCCGCACCGCGTGCGCATAGTCGTCGGCCTTGACGATGTAGTAACCACCGACGACCTCCTTGCTCTCGACGTAGGGCCCGTCCTTGACGGTGGTCTTCTGGCCCTGTGGCCAGATCACCTGACCGCCCTGGTCGGTCAGCTTGTGGCCGAGCACCAGGTTGCCGGTGGCGGCGACCCGCTCTCCCCAGGCCATGAACTCGCCGAGGATCTTCTCGAAGTCGGCCGGGGTGAACTGGGAGTAGTCGACGGTGACGTCGCTGCGCAGGATGAGCATGTACTGAGGCATCGTTCGTTCTCGTTTCGGATCCAGGACCGAAGTGGTCCACCCAGGAGACGAACGCGCCGCAGCCGAATCGACAGCGACCTGGAAAATCCGCGCGGCGGGGTCAGGGCGCCAGCCGGCCAGCGCCCCGCCCGCCCTCACCACCTCACAGGTTGCCGAAGAACAGCTGGACGCCGTTCGAGGCCACCGCACCCAGCGAGGTCAGACCCGACGCCGGATCGAACACGACCGATTGGCCGAAGACCGTGAAGCCGACGAAGTTCGGCACCGCGAACGGCACCGTCGCCGACGGCTGCCCACCCGGCACGAACAGCAGCGTGGCGTCGCCGCCGGTCAGCTGCGTGCATCCGTCCATGCCGATCGAGGCGAGCGGGATGTTCAGCTGCTGGAAGCTCAGCAGCACCGCGCCGAAGCCCGCCGACGGCTGGATGTGGTCGGTGAGCAGGTTGATCGACGTGCCGGTGACCGGTCGCGCGCTGGTGGTCAGGGCGAGCGGACGCACTTCCGGGCTCTGCGTGTTCACCGGCAGCGCCGTCGACAGATCGATCGAACCCGGGTCGAGGTTCGCCGTGCCGGGCGACCAGCCGACCAGCACGTTGCGGTTGCTCTGCATGCAGTTCTGGTAGCGGAACTCGACGACGCCGGTGCTGAAGAACGCCACCTGGAAGGTGTTGGTGTTCGCCGCGACGCCGAACTCGGGCACGTTGAGGAACGTCACGTACGCGGCACCGTTGGCCGGGTCGGTGTCGAAGTGCACCGTGCCGCCGGTGGCAGGGTTGAGATCGCCCCAGTTCGGGCACCAACGCGCGCCGAGCGTCAACAAGGTGGCCGGCGTGCCGGCACAGCAACCGTTGTTGGTGTTCGACTGCGCCCAGACCAGGCCGTTGCTGGCGATGTAGACGGCGCTCGTCGAACCACCGGGGTACGGCAGCGAGAAGCCGAGGCTCTGCGCCGGCGACACCGAGTCGTCGGTCAGCGGGATCGGCGCGCTGACCGGCGTGAACCAGCTCGTGCCGATCGGCAGCACGGCATAGCCGTTGCCGGTGTAGATCATCGACAGGCTGGTGTTCGACAGGTCGAACGTGCCGTTCGGGAACAGCTCGTAGAACGAGCCGAACCGCGTCACGCAACCTTCGCCGTACAGCGTGCGGGTCGCGACCGTGCCGCTACCGGAGACCGTGTAGTGCAGGGCCCCGTTGAACACGCGCGGCTGGCAGCAGATCGCCGTGCCGGGCGCACCGGCCGAACTGGCACCGGCGAGCAGCGTCAACTCGGCGGTCGAGTAGGTCTGGTTGGTACCGCTGCCGGGCGTCGTCGTGCCGTTGCCGTCGGTGTAGTTCTGGCCGACGCCGAGGAACGTGATCGCCACGCCATGGTTGCCCGGCGCGAGCGGGAACGGCGTGACCGTCGACGGCGAGGCGATGCCGCCGCCGAGCGAAGTCACCGCCCCGGTGCTGACCAGCGTCCAGGCGCCGGCATTGGTGTCGTTGCCGACGTAGGTGTTGGCGCACAGGCGCACTTCGATCGAGCCGACCGTGCTGGCGGCGGACGAGAGGTTCAGGTCGATCTGGCTGACGAGCAGCGGCGCGTTGACGACGAGGTCGAAGTAGATCGTCGAGTTGGCACCGAGGCCGTTGCCGCCGGCGTATAGGGTGCTCAGCGGCGACTGGGCCGTGAGCGTCGACGCGGCGAGGGCCAGCGCCGCGATGGCGAGAGGGTTGTTCATGGGGAAACGAGGTGGGGCAGTTGGGAGAAGTGCGTCCGGTCGGACCGGAGCGCGAGCAGTGTAGAGAGCGGGTGGTACGACCACGAGGGTGGTTGGTACACCGGAATCGGCGGATCCAGAAATGCGGCGGGGCGTATCTAACCGACAGACATCCTGCTCCATGGCATCCTCGCACTAGATTTCTGCGATCGCGTCTCAGTAGCGTAAAGGAATGCCAACCTCCTCGTGCCTCGATCCTGTTGTCCCACCGCCAGCCGCCGCACACCCGGCCCGTCCGCTGGCGGCCCTCCCCAAGCCTCGGCCGACGCCCCCACCCGTGTGGCGGGCCGCGGTGGCGAAGCTGGTGCGGCGCACCCACCTGTACTCGGGCCTGGCCCTGGTGCCGTTCGTGCTCGTGTACGGAGTCAGCGCGTTCTTGTTCAACCACCCGGTCGGGCGTGCGCCCGAAGCGACGCCGACCCCGATCCCCGCGCAACTGCGCGCGCAGATGCCTGATGCCGAGGCGCTGGCGGCCGAGGCCGCCGCGCAACTCGGCACCGGGGAACAGTCGGTCGGCAGTGCACACCTGCGCGGCGCGTGGACATTCGAGTACGAACGCGACGGCCAACGGCAGCGCATCACCGTCGCTGCAGACGGTGCCACGGCGAGCGTGCGTGCGCTGACCACCGAACCGTCGCGCACCGTGCGGCTGCCGGCCGCGACGTTCGCAACCGCACACGCGGCGGCCGAACGGGCGGCAGCGGTGGTCGTTCGCAGCACCGACGACGCGAACGGCACCACCAGCGACGTACCACTGCGCAGCGTCGGCGCCCCGACCCTGCGCTACCGCGAAGGCGACACCGAAGTCAGCGTGTCGCTCGAACGCCGCCAGGCGACGGTGCGGGACGCGGCGACGTTCGACTTCGGTCGCCTGCTGATGCGCCTGCACACCGCGCACGGCTACGGCAACGGCGCGGCGCGCGTGCTGTGGGCGATCGTCGTCGACGCGATGGCCGCGGCGATGGTGCTGTGGGCGCTCAGCGGGCTCTTCATGTGGTGGCAGAAGCGCAGCTCCCGGCGCAGCGGCAGCATCGTGCTGGCGGGCACGGTCGTCGGTTCGATCGTGCTGGTGGTTGCCATGGCGGAGGTGTTCGGCGCATGAGCCACGAACCGTGTCGGAGCGTCAATCTCGCCGCCAATCCGGCGGCCCGCGTCGATCTGTGCAGCTGTGGCTGCGTGCACCTCGACATCGGCCCGGTGCGGCTGCGGCTCGCGCCGGACGTGCTGCCGAAGGTCGCCGAAGTGCTCGGCGTCGCGCTCGAACGGCTGGGGCGCGGAGTTGGCGGGGATGGGCCGAGCGAGCGCTTCCGCGGGCGGGATGGCTGACGGGGGCCAGCTGGTACGCCCGGAGGGATTCGAACCCCCGACATCCTCCTTGTAGGGGCGCGAAGTCGGAGTTTGGGATGCTGCCGCTCCAGCCGCGGCTGTGCGACAAACTCTCGGCCACGGGCCACCTGTGCGAGAGGCGGGATTTGATCCCACATGTGCTGGCCAACCACTCGCTGCCCATTGGCGACGTAACCCAGGGCATCGTCCGGCCGGATGCGCGTGCGTTGAGAAGGTACCCGGCGTGTTGTTGGGCAAGGCTGGGCAGCAGCAAGCCAGCGGCGAACAAGCCGCCCTACCCGCGAAAGCCACCTCGGCGGAGGCCGAGTGACCTCACGACGCTTCGTTGTGACCTTCACCGAGTTGGTCCAACAGGCGGCGCCGCTCCTCGGGCGGTAGCGCAGCGAGCTGCTGCAGGAGCTTGAGAGTCGTCTGCTTGGTCGTGCCGAGCATCTGGTCGCGGGGCACCGGTCGGCCAGTGCGTGCGTCGATGCCGTCACCGCCCGGGCGCGGAAGTATGACCTCGACGAGGAAACCCTCGTGCTGGCTGCGCTCCTCGATCGCCTGCCGCAGGCAGCGTCTCGGCGAGGACTCGCCATGCGTCACTGCGACCTGGCGAGCCACGGGGAAGCGGGTTCCGTCCTTCACGGGGAACACCCACTCGAGGAGGCCATCCTGATCGGCGTGCGCCGAGTAGCCGCTCAACGCCACGACTCGCGCCTCGATCTCCCACCCGCGGATCTGCTCCTCAGCGACCTGGAGTGGGTCGCTCAACCGGGCCCGCTCTTCAGGAGCGAGTCCACCGACCTGCAGTAGCGCAGCACCGAGCGAGCCTCGGCTGCAGTAGCCGGAGAATAACACCGTGGCGCGCGGATCGCGCAGCCAGCGGGCGAGCCATGCCTGCACTGGGCCGCCCTCGGCACTACCGGCGGTCGCGATCACGATCTGTGGACGCTCTTCGGCGATGGCTGCATCACGACGTGCGTTGTCGACGCGAGCCCATCGAGGCACGAAGCGCTCGAACACTGAGGCGCCTTCGAGGACTGCGACTGCGGACTGACCAGGGACCCAGTCCGGCGCTACACCGAACAGCTTGGCGATGGCTTGGCACACCATCCGCATGTGGTCGGGCCGGTCCGGGTCCAAGCCGAGTTCGCGGACGGCATGCTTTCCGAGCCACACCGGACGAACCTTGCCGCCCGATGAGATGAACTGGCGCGTCAGGCCTTCGCGCAGTACGGCGTTGAAGCGGATCGCCATCGGTGCGTCGAACAGGATCGGGACGCCAGCCAGCAGGTTCGGTTGCTCCGCCGCGAGCAGGTGCAGATCCCAGAGCACGTCCTGGGCTCGCTGGATGCTGAACGCCGGGATGATGACAGGGCCGCCACGCGCGATGGCGGCAGCCAACTCCTGCGCGAGCGCCTGCCGGCGCGCGCGCGGGTCGAGAGCGGCGGCTGGACGCCGAGTGCCACCGTAGGTCGATTCGACGAAGGCGAGATCAACCGTGCCGGTCGGGTTCATCACGCGACCGATCATCGGCTGCACCTCGCGACCTTTCCGGTTGTTGCCGATGTCGCCGCTGAAGAGCACACGGACCTGTTCCGAAGGCCGTTCCTTCGGGCCAGCAACGATCTCCCACGACACCGCGCCGAGGATGTGTGCCGACCGCTGGGCGAACGCGAGCACGTCGATCGCGAGCGGCAGCGGGCAGACGAACAAGTGCCTGCCGACCGAGCGCCACGGAATACGGGTCGCCGGTTCGACCAGTGCACGGCGGTTGCCATGCTTGAGTGAGTCTTCGATGACGATCTTCGCGATGGCGATGGTCTCGTCGGTGGCGATCACCTGACCACAGAACCCGTCACGTACGAGCTGCGGCAGGCGGCCACAGTGGTCGTAGTGGCCGTGCGTCAGCAAGACTGCGTCGATGCTCCTAGGGTCGAACGGGAACGGTGCCTCTTCGAGCTGTTGCGGGTTCGGCCCGTCTTGGTAGCCGCCGCAATCGACGAGGATGCGGAAGTCGCGCTCCGGGATGTGCACCAGGTAGCAGGATCCGGTGACCCGCTCGATCGGATCGATGGGCAGGACGTGAATGTTCATCGCGCAGCTCCTTCCAGGCCGAACAGGCGGCGATCGACGAGCTCCTGCCGCAGGCGGTTCGGGTGTGGGATCGACTTGAAGGGCAGGTACGGGATACCCAGGCGTCGGGCAGCTTCGCGGATGAAGTCGCCGTGCGCGTGACGCGTGCGCCCGATGATCCAGACGATCAGGTCGAACGCCTGGCTGGCGAGCTTGGCGAAGCACCGCGGTGAAGCGTCGTTCTCCCGGGACGGGAAGTGGACGACGCGCGCACCGAGGTCCCGCTCGAGGCGATGGCGCGCGGGCTCGCGAGGGGCACCGCCAACGATGGCGATGGCCTTGGGGCGGAGAAGAAGTCGGACGGAGAAGTGACGGTCTTTCATGGGTTTCCCTGGCGTGGTTTGGCACCCCGCTGCGCGGGGCGTCTGCCGATCCCTCGTGCAGCCTTCGCGGTGGCGAAGGCGCGGCTCCCGGTATGGGGGCCATGTGCACGCAGTTGGTCCTTGGCTTCGGTTGCTTCAGTTGGTTTGGCGTTCCTTGGTTCGACTCAGTTCCTTGATGCGAGTGCGCTGAGCGCCATCGCGGTCGATTTTGAAGTTGAGAGCCTTCAGGTGGGCTTGGCGCAACCACCAGAAGGCGCCGAGCACAGCCCGGCGCGGCGACATCCCTTCGGGCAAGGTGACTCCGCGGCGCAGGCTCTGGTAGGCGTCGTTGGCCACCTCACGGACGTTCGGATCGGGGTCGATCTCCGATGCCGTCTGCAGGAGTCGATGACCGCGACCATCAGGGTTGATGGCCAACGTCTTCGCGGCGCGAACGCGGCAGTAGCGCCAATCCGGAGATGGCTCGACCATGTCGTCGTTCGTCCGCTGGCGTCCGCTCGCATCCGCATCCGCGCGCTCCTTCTCGTTCCACGTGTCGCGTAGGCCATTGAGGCAGTAGGCGGCGAACTGCCCGCGCACTTCCTTGAGCTCTGGGTCCTTCGCTTCCTCCTTGCCGACAAACGCGTGGAAGCTCTCGACGAGCTTCGCGGGGATGCAGCGCCAGGGTTCCTCCGGCTGGCGTGGAGAGTGCGATGCGGCCACGCCGGCCTCCTCCCAGTAGCGCAGGTCCGATGCGACGCAGGGCGACTTGAGGACCCGCATGGCCAACAACAGTTGGCGCATGCCCTCCCAAAGTCCTTCGAGCTGGAAGATCTGATCGGCACAGGCGAGGAAGTGCTCGCGGTCGCGCTCGAATCGCTCGCTGGGACTGAGCAGGGTCAGGTCATGGCAGAGATCGGCGACGCGCGTCCTCTCACGGTTGAGCATCGACTCGCGCTCGAGTTCCGTGCCGGCTACGAGTTGAGGCTTCTCGACGGCGAGGTATGTCCAGACCCGCTCCCTCCATCCCTCGGGCAGCGTGTCTTCTTGTCCGAGTAGCGGCCGGAAGGCACCCATCTCCTGCTTCACGAGACGCACCCACTGGTTGGCGAGGTTGGCCGGCATGCATTCAATGCGACCGTCGAAGGCAGCACGAGCGAACCACATGCGCAGGCTCGCGACGGAGCTGGGTACGAATCGGAACCACGCATAAGTCGGGGCGGACTCGACGGGCAGGTCGACCGTGTGCTCTACCAAGGTTGCAAAGACCTTTGCAGCCTCGTCCCGGAGCTCTAGGCCAGCGCTCGAAAAGGAGCCCACGGCGTGCCCCTCGAGGACCACCCAGGCTTCCAAGGCCACGCGCAGCTTCTCAGCCGCAGCCAAGACCTCATCGCGCAGGGTGGTCTTCGGCGTCCGCCGCAAGCGCCCTGCGAACCACTCCGAAGCGGCTGCCAAGCCAAGCACCTTGAGCCAGGTGCCGAGATGTTGCGGTTGACCGAGCGACTTGTCGCAGCGTGGCGGCGACAGCTCGTCGTCGAACTCGGAGAGGTTGAGGGCGGTGAGGTCTCGGTAGCGCAAGAGGTCCTTCCGGAAGCCAGGCCCCCTCCAGTCCAATGCCTGTGCTTGCGCGATGAACGGCCAGTCCGGAATGCGTTCGAACAGCAGCCCCGCCTTGCCGGGCAGGTCGCGCTCCGCGAAGTGCTCCTCGTCGATCGCCCGGAAGGATGCCGCAAGCGAGCGCAGATCGGAGTCGGTGCGTCGATCCGGCGACAACCCAGCCTCGCCGATCGTCTTGTCGAAGGCTCGACCGGCATCGCCGATGCCGGCCACGAGGCAGAACAGCTCGCACAAGTCGCGTCGTGGGTCGCTAAGGAACGGATCGAGCTCCCGAGGAACGCCGAGCAGCAACGCGATGGCGTCCCATCGCACATCGACGCTGCCGGCGCGCTCGTGCCACGTCGCGAAGAACTCGCAGAACAGCTTCTCGACGGCGGAGCTCAGCTCATCGGAGATCCAGCGTCGCGAGTCGACCAAGCGACGCCGATCGAGCCACCCGCGGTTGCGGAGGCCGTCGCGAACCGCGAACTGGAGATCGCCGATGCGAGGATCCGGATCTTCCGCGTAACGATTGTTGTTCATCTTGGAGGCCCCTTGAGGGCTCGGGCTTGCATCGGGAAGGAACTCGACCGCGCAAGCTGAGGCGATGAAGCCCCTGGATGATGACCCGTGAAGACGGGCACAGTCCGCGCGCGTTCCGCGGAGTCAAGCAAGGGCAAGTGCACGTGTCAAGGGGCAAGGTCACCGGGAGGAAATCGAACCCCCGACATCCTCCTTGTAAGGTCGAATCGACACGTGGATGCACACGGACGATCAACCGGGCTGTGGCCGAAAGCGAGCAGTTCTTGAAGGGCGCAGCGCGCCGCGGGAACTCGGCAGAGTACGAGCAGGCGATGATGGCCCACGCCGAGTCGCAGCGCCGCACCGGCGAAACCTCGCCGGCAGCATTCGCACTCATCGCGCGCGAGGGCGACGCGACGGTGTCGAAGCTCTGGGCGGCGCATTACCTGGCCAAGGCCTACGAGACCCGCACTTTGCTGCGACAGCGCAATCCGGGCGTGGGCAACCTCTTCACGGCCGCGGATGACACGCTCGCCAGCTTCGTCGCTCCGCAGCGCGCTGCCGGCGACACGGAAGCAGCGACGGAAGCGCGGCTCGCGACTTCCGGCGACGAGACGTACAGCAAGCTGTACAGCGCATTCTAGGATGCGCGGCGCTACGCCGCTGGGCGCTGATAGACGACGACAGGACACAACCTGACCGCGCGCGCGCCGTAGGGTTGTCTGCGTGCGCTGCGGTCGAGGCTGGAGTGGTGCGAAGTACCTTCACTTCTTCAACTGTGATGCTGCGCACCGCCCCTTCTTTCTCGCGAGCGCGAGCCGGTACGACCACGCAAAGCGAGGTAGACTTGGTCGCCGAGACAGCGCGAGCACGGCAGCGCGACCTAGCCATCGGTCGGCACGGAGAACCGGAAGGCTCGCGGTGCGAGCATGCCGCCGGAGCTTGCTGCAAGCGAACTCACCTTGCTCTCAAGGCCAAAACAGGCATTCATCTCGTCGGCCTGCCAGCCCGAGCCGAATGCGGCACGTACTGCTTCGTCGACGTGGAGCTGCCCCGAGCCCACAACTCGCTGCTTCACTTCGTCGAAGCCCCGCAGCTCGATGACGCGCAGGACCACCTGTTCAAGGCACACGACTCGGCCCGCGAGCAGCCGAACAACCTCGGCGTAGGCGGGCGAGCTGGCCGCGGCTCTGATGCACCGTTTGTCGCCGGTGCTCAGAACAGCGCCCGGCACCACCGCTGCCTGTGCCAGCAAGATCGCGTCGCCAGCGTCGACGTCGTCGACGGTGGGCAGCTTGCTCAGGTGGGGCGGCGGATCTTCGCGGCACTCCTTCCCTTCCGCCATGATCTGGAGCATGAGCGTTGCGACTGTCGGCGGGAGCTTGCAGCCCGGCTTCCCCAGCCTGAACACGAACGGCACCGAGGGCAGGTACCGCACGTCGGCCGGCGTGTAATCGCATGCCTCAATCCCCTCCCGCAGCAAGTTCCACGACGCCAGTTTCCACAGCGCGTCGTTGTCGATGAACAGCGTCAAGGAACCACGGCCATCCTTCTCACAAAAGCGGCGGCTTCGTTCGGCAGTCGAGACCAGTCAAGCCTGGCGCCCAGCCGCTCGTGCATCAACTCCTGGGCGCCGTCTTCCGATCCCAGGAGCTGCAACGCCAAGTTCGCGACGCCCCAGTACTTGGGGTCGGTGCGCGCCACGGAGTTGGCGTAGTTCAGGACGTAGTGACCGGTATCGATGCTCTCGAAGCGGGTCGCCCGCTTCGCGAGCTGCGGCGGAGGAAGCGGTGGCGCACCGGGCTGCACCAGCGGTTCACGCTGGCCAGTTATGAGCACCAGGGCGAACTCGTTGGCGGCGGCTTCCTCCGGCTCCACGGAGTCCTGCTCGATCTTGCCATCCACCACGGCGCCGCCGTCCTGCACGTGCCCCAGCGCCAGGTGACCCAGCTCGTGGGCAAGGTGGAAGAGGAGCCAGGAGCGCGACCGATTGGAGGCCAGCACGATGGCGGACTTGTCGCCGATGCGCACCGCCATGCCTTCCATCTTCCTGCTCGACTCCGGCAGGTTTACGACGTGCAGCACCGGTACGCCGACGCTCCAGCAGAAGTCGACCAAGCTGGCGAAGTCGACGCGCTGGGCGCCGGTGCCCAAGATGCGGCTGCGCACCTCCAGCGGATCGCTGGGAAGCGGCTCCTGGTCGACCCCCAGCAGGGCGAACTTGGCTGCCTGCTCGCCGAGGAGCCGGGCCAAGTCAACGTCCTTCTCGGCCACGCCTTTCGTGAGCTTGAACTGCACGCCGTTCTCTCGCGGCAGGGCCAGCGGCTTCGACGTGTCGCGCAGGTGGTCCGCCGGCACGCCGAGGTGGCGCGCGATGGTCCAAAGGGCCTCGGTGTAGCCAACCGGGTTGTCGGCAACCGCGTCGTCCCACCAGTCGGGCAGGAGGCGTTGCTGTACGTACTTCTTGGGCAGGCCAACGGCGGCGAGCCTGGCGTACAGGCCCTTCATCGGGTTCGGCTGCTTGTTCTTGGCGGTCTTCGCGGTGTCCTCCGGGGGGCGTCAAGCATACCCGGCACTTGCCGGCACGCACTGCCGCCGGCAGAAGATCGGCCGGACGGGGCCGCCGAGTTGCGTTTTCCTCGCGCTTGCGTCCCTCCGATCCGGTGGCACCGGATAGGGTTGCGCTTCCCACAACAACTGCAACTCAGTAGGTTCCTGGCAGCGCTGCCGGCGAGCCCGGCAACTTAGATGCCCACGCCCGCCCGGCCCCTTCGTTCGTGCGTTGGTCTCGGTGATGGCCTGCGCCGGATCGCGATCGTCTTGGCTCGGCGGCTGTTGGTGCGGGGCTCTTCCAATCGCTCGCCGCAGCGGCGAGAGGATGGATGAATGGACCAAGAAGGATGAATTTGCTCGGCCAGCCTTGAACTTGCAGTGACGGGTTGGCACACTTCAGCCTCCCCAAGGATCCATCCCAAGGGCGCCATGACCAAACCCAATCGATCGGAGCTCGTTTCCCGCATCACGCAGAAGGTCGAGGACCTTCAGGCGGAGCGTGCCACCCTCCTTGACCGGCTACGTCTTGTGGAGGGGCTTCTGCGCGAATACCAGGAGTTGCTAGCGCCCCAGGCAGCCAGCAGCGCTGCCCGCATCACCGTAAACGTTGGCACGCGGACGGCGGCGCGCCAGGAGCGCAAGGCTGCCATGATCGCGTTCTTGAAGATGCGCGAGGAAGCTCAGACGGGCGAGATCATCGATGCCATGAAGGAGGCTCTGCCGCATGCCAACCCGACTCGGGCACAGGTCCAGGACGTCCTCCAGAACGAGATCGAGTTCGCATCAACCAAGAAGGGAGTGTGGAGCCTGTCGGTCGACGCCCGCGTGGCCGTGAAGCCTTCGTTCACCGCCGGCAGCGGCATCGTCAAGCAGCCAGGAATCCGTGCCCCCGAACAGGAACAAGCCCTGAAGGAGCTTCTCGGATGACATCCTGATCGAGCGCGGGCTGGTCCAGCGCCTGGCCACACCCGCGCCAACACTAAAACACACGACCCGCCCGGTCCAACTTACGAGGGCGGAACCGGGACGGGTCGCAGGGCGTGCGGCGCTTGGCAGCGCCACCTGTCTACGAACCTGCCCTGGTGGGCCGGTCCGCGGTGCCAGGACCCCAGGCTACTGCCTGGTGCCCCGCGGGTCAACGCCAGGGCTCTTCTTCCCCCCAGAAGGACCCAGCAATGGAATCCCCGAAACACCACCGCAAGGCCCCCCCGGGCTTCCGGTGGATCTTCTGCCGGCGCTTCAAGCACTGGCGCACGGGGCAGTACGTCTACCGCAAGGACGGTGGGATGTTCTGCTTCCTCGTTCGCTCGGCATGACTCGCACCCGGCCCAGGCAAGCGCCTGGGCCGGGCTTTCGACCGTAACGTAACGGCTACGACTGCTCGGCGAGGTATTCCCCACCCTTGCGGGTCAACGCCACCACGACGAGGTCGACCGGCTTGCTCGCCTCCATATGGTTCTCGTGGACCTTGGTGGTTACGAACCCCATCGAGTGCAGGACCCTGGCCACGCCTGCCAAGTGCCGCATCTGGGCAGGACTCTGCTTGCTGTAAGTCAGGTGGCCACCCGCTTCCGCGAGCTGCGCCAGCATCTGGTGTTCGTCCGTGGTCATGCTCATTTGCTCTCCGTTGTTGCAGCCCGGAGCCTACCGACAACACCAACGATTGCCAACAGGAAGTGCGGTGCACGTGGGCTCGAGCCGGCGCCGCTACCCGTCCACTCAGAGCAGTCCGTCGGCCTTCACCGGCAGGCCGGCGTTGCGCAGCTCCCGGGCAAGCGCGACGCGCCACGGGCCGGAGTCGTTGTCGTAGCGCACGTAGACCACTCCGTCGAAGTCCGACGGCTTCTCGACACCGTCGGCCAGCAGCGCGCAGACGTTGGTGCGGCCGAGGTACGCAATGAAGTAGCCCAGCTCCAGAACGACATTCTGGCGCGCGCGTGGGCGCTGTTCCTTCGGCTTGCCCCTGGGACCGCCCACGTCGTCGGGCGTAAGGAGCACCACCGCGAACCCCACGTCGTTGTATGCCTCGATCTTCTCGATGACGGTCCGCCCCCCCCGCTGGGCTGCTGCTCCAGCACGACTTCTTGAAGTTCCAGAGCTTTGAGCAAGAGCACGACGGCGTGCAGTGCCGTGCGGTCGTGGCCGTGAACGACGAAGACCTTGTTGCTTGGTGGTGCGGCGGGCGCGGGCTTCGCTTGCGTCGCCGGTGCCGAGAGGTGGCGAAGGTCGAATCTCAGCTCCTCGACCTTCTGTTCGATGAACCGAACTTGGGCCTTGATATGATCCTTCGTGACAAACTCCAGGTACAACTGCTCCGGGCCGGACAGCTTGGTTGGGCCGAGCGCAAAGAATGCGCGAATCGCCTCCAGCCCTAGTTGGACTGAGCGACGTAGCACGTGTTCGGTTCGAGCTGCCCAATCGCGGTGACTCTCCCCGAAGTCTTCGCGGCGACGCCGCAAGAGCTTCCGCCCCTCGTTGGCAGCCTCCGTCAGTGCCTCGATGGCCTTCCCTGGCGGCAGCACCCCGCCCCACTCCGCACGCTGCTCGGTCATGCGGCCAGTGTGCCAGCACCTGGGCGCCACGTCGACAACCGGGCCGCCGAGTTGCACTTAGCGTGGGCTTACGGTCGGCTGATCCGGTGGCACCGGATAGGGTTGCGCTTCCGTCGAGAAGTGCAACTTGCGGCGACGAACGGGGAACGCAGTCTTAGAACGGGATGTCCGGGTAGCTCCCGGGCTCCTGGTTAGGGCGCTGGGTCCGCAGCTCCAGTTGATCCAGGTTCGACTGAAGCCAAGCCAGCCCGGCATCGTGGAGGAAGTAACCCGTGAAGGGCTCGCCATCACGTTCCTGGCCCCGCTCGTTGAAGACCATGCCCTTCTGCTCCAGCGAATGAAGCGCCAGCGTTGTAGCGGCCCGTGTGTACCCCATCTCCTCCATCGCAGCCCGGATGCCGTACACGGGGGCAATTTGGCCCGAGTGTTCGAGCACATTGGCGATGGCTGCGAGTGCTGCAACTTCGTGGGGCAAGAGCCCTGCGGTGGGCTGATGCATGCCGGCAATTGCGGTTAGCTCTTCCGCCCTCTCCACAGCGTTGGTCAGGGCCTGGCGGATGGTTTCGGAGAACGTACGGAAGTCATCGGGTGCATCGGTGTCGTAGAAGAGCGCTCTGCGGTGCCGAAAGTTGAACGGTAACGGGGTGCCTTTGCGCCCGATCAGCACGACCTTCTTGTTCAACGCAAGCGCAAAGCCCAGCTCGTAGGCGACGTTCTGGTTGGGTGTCGAGATGTCGGCGATGCACACCTTTGCTTGCCGAATGCTCTCTTCGATATCCTCGATCACGACCTCGGCGTTGGGCTCGCTGTCGGCTCTTCGTGCGACGAGTCCGGCCTTTGCCGCTGCCGGCCTCAGGACTTGCGTGAATCGCTTGTCGAAGGGCCCTCCATCGTCGATGGGCTGCATCACGAAACATGTGCTTGCGTTGTCCTTGCTCATGGGTCGGCGTTCGAGTTGTGGGTCGGCGACTTGCCGCACTTCCGCTCCAGGTCCTGCAAGAAGCGCACGGTGCTGCATACGTGGTTGTAGATGAACAGCGCCTCGTCGCGGTTCAGGATGCTGTTCGCGTGCGCCAGGCTCTGGTTGTTGCGCACGCCGTTGAAGGCGTCCAGCGTGCCCACGCACGCCTTCAGAATCCGGTCGGTCATTTCGGACTCGATGAGCCCCGCCGATTCGACGTGCTTCCGGTACTGCCCGAACAGTGCGTGCAGCGCCGTGTCTTTGGCGAAGGTGATGCCGCGCCTGGTGCATAGCAACCGGACAAACCCCACCATGAAGGTGTGCAGGTGCCCGAGACCGACTTCCGGCTCGTTGCGTTCGATGGCCTCCCGCGCGGCCTTCGCCGCCGTTTCCAAGTCCCTGTCGGGGTCGGTGGGCTTTAGGGCGGCCAGGTCCGCAACCGGGGCTCCCTGCTGCAAGCGTTGGGCAGTGCGCCTGCAGCTCTCGTACAAGGCTGGCTTCTGCGCGCCGGTGGTGTCCCGGCAGTGGTCCAAAAGGTCGAACAACAACTTGCCGACAACGTGGTCAGGTTCCAGCCGCCAGAACTCGCGTAGTCGCTTCGCCTTCGACGTTCCTTTGCCGCGGTAGGTTCCTTGCTCGTACAGGTCCTTGCCGGTGCTCTCGTGCACGAACGCCCGAATCGTATGGTCCGAGAATCCGAGCACGTAGCCGGTGCCCATGGTGAACAGGTCTTCCAGTTGCCGTTGTTCCGTCAGGGTCAGGTTTGCCATGGGCGGGGATCCCGCTGCGGAGCCTACCGACGACGCCACCGATCGCCAACAGGTTGCTCGGCTAGCTGGGCCGCGGCTTCACGAACACGTGGAACCCTTCGTAGAACTCCAAGTCAAAGAACCGCTCGGCCTCCACGTACCTGTACCGGAACACCTGGGGGTTCTCGCAGCCTGGTCCTTCTTGCCAGGGAAGGTGCCGAAACGCTTCGTCCAGGAAAGCCCAATGGTCGGACCGGTAGTCCTGGACGACCAGCAGCGGGCTGATGGCCAGCAGCTTGCCGGTCAACCGCTCTCCCGTTCGAGCGAAGTGCAACCCCCGGACGGTGCGCGCCATCACGCGGTTGATGGCGTCGAAGTCCACGGTGATCGCGGCTGTCGGCACGCCGTCGATCGTCGCGGGCTGGAGGTTGTTCATGAACTTCGCCAGGAGCGTCGGGTTTCGCTTCAGTGCCCGAAGGACCTTGGTAGCGATCTGGCTCTGGGCAACTTGGTTGGTGGCGTGCGACGACGCGAACCAGTAGGCCACCAGCTCATCGTCGGCCGAGGCGCCGTTGTTGCATGCGGCGCACGCGGGGGCGGTGATGAGGTTCTTTCGGTGGTCCTCGTCGACGTCCTTGGACTCCGGGAAGAACACCATCGGGGGCACGTGATCCGAAGTGGTCGCGGTTGCCCCGCAGTTGAAGCACGTGGCCTGCATGCCGGAACCCTACCCGGCGTCCCGCTGCTGCGCGACCACGTCCTCGATGGCCTGGCGCAGGTCGGCGGGTTAGGATGGCCTGCCCATGACCCAGTACAAGACCTTCGTCTTCTACAAGCAGGAGAATCCACGCGAGTACCACCACTACGCGGTGTTCATCTCGCCGTTCGGAGAGCCAGTCGGAGATGGCGATACGAAGGAAATCGCTGTCTCAGTCT
>DAIMFJ010000011.1:22224-35409 GCA_036724695.1 Planctomycetota bacterium | reverse complement strand
CCAATTTACCCGTGGGTAAAATGGCCCCCGGTTTTCTTTCCAACCTGGGCACTTTTTTCAACTTTTTTGTTTCCTTAATGGCCCCCCTCCCCCCCCCCCCCCCCCCCGCGCCTCGTCAATCTTCGCACAACATTTTTTCCGCCAATCCGGCGAAGCGGCATGAAAATCGGCACGCCGCATCCAGGCCGATGACCGACGCCGGATGCGCCCGCGAAACCTCTGGCTCGGGGCGCGATCGAGGCTCACATGTTCCGTATGTCGCGACGGCCGGGCGGGAACCGGCGCGCCAACGCGTTGCACCAGACATCAGCCAAACAGCGCAAACGCGCGGGCAGCGCCCCACGAGGCAATCGGAGCAGCCCGCCGACCCTCACCCCCCAGCAGGCTCACCCTCCACCCGCACCTCCCCCGCCACCCGCAGCCGCCGCAACATCGCCCGCTTCTTGCGATGGTGGTCCGACATGCGTTCGAGCACGCCTGCCAGGAACGCGGTCGTCGGCACGATGTGCGGGCCCTTGTTCAGCATCACGCATTCGGCCTGCACCGCCATGCCGGCGTCGCTGACCTCGGCGCGTGACGGCACGCCGGTGCGCGCCATCGAGTCGAGCACCTGCGTCGCCCAGATCACCGGCAGGTGCGCGGCCTCGCAGAGCCAGAGGATCTCCTCCTGCACCTCGGCGAGCCGCGCGTAGCCGACCTCGACCGCCAGGTCGCCGCGCGCGACCATCACACCGAGCGGCGGGCTCTGCAGGCCGGCGAACAGCAGCTCGGGCAGGCGTTCGAATGCCTGCCTGGTCTCGATCTTGAGCACCACGCCGAGGTCGGCGCGACCGCGTTTGGCCATCTCCTCGTGCAGGTCGAGCACGTCCTGGGGCCGCTGTACGAACGACATGCCGACCAGGTCGGCGTGTTCGGCGACCCAGTCGAGGCAGCTGCGGTCGAATTCGGTCAAGGCGCCGATGTCCAATCGCGAATCCGGCAGGTTGATGCCCTTCTCGGCCTTCAACTTGCCGCCGCCGGGAGGCACCTCGGTGATGCGCACCAGCATGTCGTGCTCGCCGCTGGCCTCGACGACGCCGGTGATGCGCCCGTCGTCGAACAGCACCCGTTGTCCGGCCCGGACCCCGGCGAACACCTCCGGCAGGGTGCACGGCACCCTGGCGCCGATGCCGGTCTGCGCGGCATCCTCGAGCGGGCCGCCCGGCGTCTGGTCGCGGGTCACCTGCAGACGATCGCCGACTTCGAGCAGGATCGCGTTCTCGCGGGCCGGCAAGGCGCCGATCCGCGTGGTCGCGACCAGTTCGCCGCCGCGTTGCAGTTCGAGCCGTGCGCCCGCCGCGACGTAGGTCGTGCGGTCCAAGGCGGTGTGCACGACGCCATCGGCGCCGGCCAACACCGAGAAGCGCCGCACACGCCCGCGCGTGTCGACCAGGACGAGTTCGTCACCGGGTTCGGCCAGGGCGGCGATCGGTTCGACCACCGGCAACACATGGACCGTCCCGGCCGCTTCGTGGCCCGCGACCTGCGGGTCGACGAACGCCACCGCCGCGCGCTGCGTCACCACGCCGAACACGTCGCGCCCCGGCCGCACCTTGCAGACCTGCGGACCGGGCCGCAAGGCACCGGTGCGCAGCTTCGGCCCCGGCAGGTCGACCATCACGCGGCATGGCACGCCACTGTCGGCACTCGCCGCGCGCAGGTTGTCGACCATCGCGGTCCACTCGTAGCTGCCGCCATGGGCGAGGTTGACCCGTGCCACGTCCATGCCGGCCGACATCAGCTGGCGCAGCAACTCCTGGTCGCGCGCCGCCTCGAGCGGCAAGGTGACCATGATGCGCACGCTGCGTCCGGCACGGCGTGGCCCGAGCAGGTCCATCGTGTGCGCGTCGAGCAGTTGCTCGGCTTCGGCCATGTCGAGAGCCTGGCCCGCCGCCGGCGCCTCGCTGCCCGAGAGGGCCGCCAACACCTCGCGCACCCCGGACAGCGTGTCCATCACGCTGGCCTCCATGCGCCCGAGCGACGACAGCGAACAGCTGGCCAGATCGCGCTGCAGTTGGCGCAAGTCGCGCGAGCGAACCGCCAGATAGTGCGCGAGGTTGATCGCGCTGGCGCGCCGTTCGGCCGGCACGGCCGCCACCTGGCGCTGCCAGGCGGCGACGCCGGCCTGCGCCATGCGGATCACCTGCTCGATCTCGGCCAACAGGCGCCGTACGCGGTCACGTCCGAATCTGCCGTTCATGGTGGAGCAATGCTATGGAAAGAACTGCAGTTTCTGGGCCGAACGCGGTATTCGCTGCCAAGGTCCGAACAAGGACCCGCGAAGGATCGCACACCGACGATGCCCAAGTTCTCCCACCGCTGCTGGATCCTGCTCGTCGTCGCACTGCTCTGCGCATGCAGTACACCGCAACGCCATGCCGGTTGCCTGCTGTTGGTCGGCGGCGGCCTCGACAACGACCAGGTAGAGGTCTACGGGCGGCTGCTCGAACTCGCCGGGCGAGCCAGTGACGGGCCCGCGCCGCGATTGGCGATCGTCACTGCCGCAACCGGGCCCCAGCACGAAGAGGCCACCGACAAGGCGCAGGCTTTGCACGCCTTCTGCTCGCGCGCCGAAGTGACGGTCGTGCCGCGCGAAGCGTCGACCGCCGCGACGATTGCCGCGATCGAGCGCGCAGGGGCTCTGTTCTTCACCGGTGGGGATCAGGAACGCATCACCGCCCGCTATCGGCCGGATGGCGCCGATTCGAGCGAACTGCAGGCGATGCGGCGCCTGCTGGCGCGAGGTGGCACGATCGCCGGAGCCAGTGCTGGCGATGCGATGATGGGCCACTCGATGTTCGCCGGCGGCTCCAGCGCGCGCGCCCTCGGCGTGCCTGGCAGTGAGCCGCCGCACGGGCCGCAGCTGGTGCCAGGCATGGGCTTCCTGCCGTGGGCGCTGACCGATTCGCACTTCTTCGAACGCGATCGCATCGGCCGCCTCGGCGCGGCGCTGGTGGCGAGCGGCACGCGCCTGGGGATCGGTGTCGGCGAAGACGCCGCGGTCGAGATCGACCTCGCCAGTGGCGTCCTGGTCGGTCTCACGACTGCCGAGTCCTTGCTCGTGGACGCCGCCGCGGCGGTGCGCGATGGGCCGCACCTGCGCGGCTTCGTGGCGCAATTGCTGCCGAGGGGCGTGCAGCGGTCGTTGCCGGATCGCCTGAACGGTCCGCTGCCACGACTCGCACCGCGACCGGACGGCCCGACGCACGTCGTACCGATCGTGCCGCCGGGCCAGAATCGCCAGCTCGCCTCGTGGCGGTTGTTCCGCCGCGCCGCAGCCGAACCTGGTCTCTGGCGTCTCGAACTCGACGGGTGGCAGGTCGTGGCCTGGTCGAACGGCGGCGGCGAGGTCGTGTTCGACCTGGAAGTTCGCTGAGCCGTGCGCCCTTGCGCAGTGGTCCGCGACATCCTCCCCGAATCCTCCTCCGGTGCCGACGCCGCCTCCCGTTGTGCCGGCTCAGAGCGCCAACACGAACAGCAGCAGGGTCACGGCAATCGTCGCGAGGCCGAACATCACGGCATGCCAGCGGGCGGCGATGCGCAGTTCCATGTACCAGTAGGCGACGATCAAGGTCTTGACGGCAGCAGCGAGCAGACCGACGTCGCATCTCCCCACAGCGACGGCGATCGCGACCGACGACATCGCCAGCGCCCAGACGATCGCGATCATGCGCCTGCCTTCGCGTAGAACAGCGGGAACAGGAAGAACCAGGCGAGATCGCACATGTGCCAGAACAAGGCGCTGCCGGCGACCGCAGTCTCGGGATCCACGAACGGTCTACGACCGATACGCCAACCTACGGCGAGCAACAGCACGATTCCGACCAGCACGTGGGCGAAGTGAAACCCCGTCACCAACACGTAGGCATCCCAGAACTCCCCATTCCCCAGTCCATGGCCCTGTGCGGCGTGGATGGAGTAGTCGCGGAACTTGACCACGACGAAGACGATGCCGAGGCCGGCGGCAGCGAGCAGGCGGCGACGCGCCGGAACGAGTCGTTCGGCGCGAAACGCATGTACACCACTCGCCGCCAGTGCACCACTGCTCAACAGCAACGCCGTCAGCGAGAGTCCGACGTTTGGATCCAGATGGGTCTGGGCCTGAGCGAACTCGGCGGCGTACTGACCCCTGTACCAGGCCAGCAAGGCCCCGATGATCGTGAAGGTCGCCAGTTCGAGGCCCACGATCAACCACAAGAGTTGACCACCTGGGGGGTCGAGCAGCGCACGGCGGGGATGGACGGAGTCAGCGGACATGGCAGGGATGCACCAAGCATAAGTGGACATCCGCATCCGCAATTTCGAATTTCTCGGTTCTGAATGGACCACCTGCATCACTCGAGGGATCGGTCAGAAGCCGCGCGTGCGTTCGTCGACCTCGCCGAGCCCACACGGCGGCGAGCTTGGTGGATTCGCCGGCCGCAGGCCGCTGCGGGCCAAGAAGCCATCCAGATCCGGCGCGGTTTCGGTGACGACGACGTGCATCGGCACGTCGTGCGGCTGCGGGTGGATCGTCGGCAGGCGCAGGCACTCGAAGCCGATGCCGATGCGCACCGTCGCGGCCGGCAAGGCCGCGAACGTGCGGTCGTAGAAGCCGCCGCCGTTGCCGAGGCGGTGGCACGCCGCGTCGAAGCCGACCACCGGCACGACCAGCGCGTCGGGCACGACGGGGTCGTCGCGTTCGGGAGTCGGGATGTTCCAGATGCCGCGCACGACGCGGGTGCCGGGCGCCCAGCGGCGGAACTGCAGAGCGACGTTCGGCCCGGGGATGAACGGCAGCGCCGCGATCGCACCGCGGGCGATCGCGCGCTGGATGGCGCCGAACACCGCGATCTCGCCCTTGATCGGCCAGTAGAAGGCGATCCGTGCGGTGGTGCCGCGCGCCCTCGCGTGGTCGACGACGAGGTCCAGGATCTCGCCGAGATGGCCTTCGACGACGTCGCGAACCGGCGGCTCGACGGCTTCGCGCGCGGCCACCAGCCGCTGCCGTGTCGCCTTGCGCCACGCGCGGATCTCGTCCCAACCGTCGAGCGCTTCGCTCATCGGCGCAGGGTAGCTGTTGGCGCGGTTGGTTCGCAAGGTCGTCGGGCCGGCCGCAACGGATCGCTGCGCGCGACGCCCCGGAACGGTTGGATCCGCTTGGCCTGGACGCCCGCGGCTCACCGCATGCCCAACCGCCGCCGCAGATGGTGCAGGTTGCTGCGATCCATGCCGAGCCGACGCGCCGCCGCGGCCAGGTTGCCGCCCGATGCCAGCAGTGCCTCGTCGATCATGCGCCGCTGCAGGTCGCGCACCGCGTCGCGCAAGGTCGCCGGCTCCGCGACCGGACCGACCGGTTCGGGCTGGCCATGGGGCGTCGGCGCCGGCACGGGCTCCCCGACACCCGCCGGCCACGGCCCCACCTCGCCGAGCGGGCCGATGTCCGCTGGACCGAGCACGATCGACTGCCCAGGGCCACTGCGCGCCACCGCGCGCAGCACGGCGCGCGAGATCACGTTGCGCAGTTCGCGCACGTTGCCGGGCCAGGCGTAGCCGTCGAGCACTCGCAGCGCTGCCGCGCCGACCCGGATGCTGCCGGTGCCGAGTTGGCGCCGGAGGGCGTCGCAGAAGTGCCCGGCGACGATCGCCAGATCGTCGCGGTGCTCGCGCAAGGGCGGCACGTGCAGCCGACAGACGTCGAGGCGGTACAGCAGGTCGGCGCGGAAGCGGCCGGCCGCCACTTCGCGGTGCAGGTCGCGGTTGGTGGCTGCGAACACGCGCACGTCGACCTTGGTCGGGCGGTCCGAACCGACACTCTGCACCTCACCCTCCTGCAACGCGCGCAGCAACTTCGGCTGCACGTGCAGCGGCAGTTCGCCGACCTCGTCGAGGAACAGACAGGCCCCGTCGGCGACCTGGAACTTGCCGAGCCGGTTCGCGGCCGCACCCGTGAACGCGCCCTTGCTGTGGCCGAACAGCTCGCTCTCGACGATCGACTCGGGCAATGCCGCGCAATTCACGTACACCAGTACCTGGTCGCGCCGCGCCGATTGCGCGTGCAGCGTGCGCACCACCAGCTCCTTGCCGACGCCCGTCTCGCCGGTCACCAGCACCGGGAAATGCGAACGCGCGATCAACTGCATCTCGTCGCGCAGTCTCGCCATCGGCGCGCTGTTGCCGATCAGCATGCCGCCTTGCCGCTCGAGTTCGTCGCGCACCAGCTCACGGGCCGCGAGCCCGTGCCGCACCGCGCTGCGTTCGAGCGCTTCGATCAACTCGCCGGTGCGCAGTGCCGCCGCGGTCAACGCCGCCAGTGCCGACAGGAACTGGTCGTCGAGTCCGTCGAAGCGATCCGGCGCCAGCGCGTCGAGCGTCAACAGGCCGACCAGTCGATCCTCGATGCGCAACGGACAACCGAGGCACGAGTGCACCCGGTGGCTCAGCGTCGGTTCGCCTTCGACCAGGCTGCCGACGAAGCCGTCGTACGGATCGTGCAACTGGCTGTCGGCCGCGAACCGGGTCGGCCCATTCGCACCACACAGGATGTCGAGCCGCGGTTGCTCACCGCGGCGGAAGCGGTGACCGAGCAGGTCGGGAGCCAGGCCGACGCTGGCGATCGGCACCAGCTCCTCGCCGTCCAGGCGCAGGATGCAGACCGCGTCGCACGGGAGAGCCCGGTGGATCGTCTCGGCGAGGCGCTGGGCACGGTCGCGCACTGGCAGCGAGCTCGTCATGTCGAGCGCGACGCGCAGCAGGAGTCGGGTGTCGGCTTCGGTTGTCATCTGCACACGGTGTTGTGACAACCACAGCATACCAAGCGTGTTGCTCCGACAACACCCTTCGCAAGTCCTTGATCGACAAGGCCCGCCACGACCGGCACGGCATTCGCTTTGGTGCGGCAGACCCCAACCTGGAGAACCCGATGAGCACACAGACACCGACCACCGGCATCCCGCAGATCACTGGCAACGACTCCCTCGCCCACCTCGCCACCACCTGGGCCGGCGCGTCGCGGGTGTTCCACCGCTACGGCTTCGACTTCTGCTGCCACGGCCAGGTCAGCGTCGCCGACGCGTGCAAGAAGAAGGGCATCCCGGTCGAGCAGGTCCTCGACGAGGTGCGCGTCGAGACTTCGCGGGCGCCGGCGCGCGTGCGCTGGGAGGAGGAGCCGCTCGACCTCGTGCTCGACCACCTGGTGGAGCACTTCCACGAAGGCCACCGACGCGAACTGCCGCGCCTCCTGGCGATGGCCGAACGCGTCGAGCACGTGCACGGCGACAAGGCCGACTGCCCGCGCGGCCTGGCGGCCCACCTCGCCCACGTGCTGCAGGAGCTCGAGCAACACATGCAGAAGGAGGAACAGATCCTGTTCCCGATGCTGCGCGCCGGCAACGGTGGCCACGCCCACGCACCGATCCGGGTGATGGAACTCGAGCACGTCGAGCACGGCGCCAACCTCGAGCGCATCCGCGAGCTCGCCCACGACCTCGTGCCGCCGCCGATGGCCTGCGGCACGTGGCGGGCGCTGTATCTCGGCCTCGCCGAGTTCGAGGCCGACGTGATGCGACACATCCACCTCGAGAACCACGTGCTGTTCCCGCGCGCGCTCGGCCGCTGCTGCTGAGCGGGCTTTCGTCGGCCGGCGCGTGGCCTACGATCGGCGCGTGACTCCCTCGCTCGCCGATCGACTCTGGCAAGACGACCTCGACCTCGCCGACGCGTGCCGGCGCCATCCGTTCGTGCGCGGGCTCGCCGACGGCAGCCTGCCGCTCGCCCGCTACCGCGACTACGTGGCCCAGGACGCGTTCTTCCTGCGCGCGTTCGCCGATGCCTATCGGCTGGCGGGCGAACGGGCCAGCGACGCCGACGGTCGGCGGTTGTTCGAGCGCCTGCGCGAGGGTGTCGCCGACGAACTGCGGTTGCACGCCCGCACCGCCAACAGCCTGGGCATCGATCTGGCGCATACGGTGCCGAGCGATGCGACGCTGGCCTACACGGAGTTCCTGATCGCGGTCGCCGCGACGCAACCCGAAGCCCACACCGCCGCCGCGATGTTGCCGTGCCTGCGCCTCTACGCCTGGCTCGGCCAGCGGTTGTCAGCCGATCTGCAACCGTCGTCGCCGTTCGCGGATTGGGTGCGCACGTATGCCGATCCCGGTTTCGATGCACTGTGGCGGCAGTTGGCACCGCGGCTCGAAGGTGCAAAGGCCGATGCGTTGGCGCCCTTGCACCGTCGCGCGATGCACCTCGAGCTGCGCTTCTTCGCCGCCGCCTGGGGCGGCGATGCACCGGCGGCGCAACCGGCGGTGGCCTTGACGATCGCCGGCAGCGACCCGTCGGGCGGGGCTGGCATCCAGGCCGACTTGAAGACGTTCCACCGCCACGGTGTCTACGGCCAGGCGGTGCTGACGCTGCTGACGGCACAGAACACGCGCGGCGTGCAAGGCGTGTTCGCCACGCCACAGGAGCAGGTGCTGGCCCAGGTGCGCAGCGTCGGCAGCGACCTCGGCGCCAAGGCGACCAAGACCGGCGCGCTCGGCAATGCGGGCCTGGTCGCGGCGCTGGCGGCCGAACTGGGGCGGCAGCGCGGCGCGTTCGGCAGGCTGGTCGTCGACCCGGTGCTGGTCAGCAAACACGGCCACCGACTGGCCGACGACACGGTGGTCGGTGCCTTGCTGGCCGAACTGCTGCCGCTCGCCGCGGTCGTGACGCCGAACCGGTTCGAAGCGACGGCGATGACCGGCATCGCGGTGCACGACGCCGCAACGGCCGAGATGGCGATCGCCAGGCTGCTCGCCACGGGCGTCGGGGCGGTCGTCGTCAAGGACGTGCCGGGTCTCGGCGGCGATCTGCTGGGCACCGCGAACGGCGAGCGCGAGGTGTTCGCGACGCCGCGACAGACGACGCCCCACCGCCACGGCAGCGGGTGCACGTTCAGTGCCGCGGTGACGGCCCGGCTGGCCCGCGGCGACGAACTGCGGGACGCCATCGCTTCGGCCTGCGATTACGTCTCGCGCGCGATCGCCAGCGCGCCCGCCTTCGGCGAGCTCGGGCCGCTCAACCACTGGGCGTGAGCGGCGCTGGCTCGCTCAGCGCGCCTGCAGTTTCATGTAGAAGTTGCGGTCGAGTTCGACCTTCTCTGCTGCGCCGACACCTTCGAGCCGAGTCGGCTGCTCGTGCAATTCGACCCGAACCGGCTTGCCGTCGACCTGCAGCACGACCGGCACGCGGAAGCCGGCGACGACCTCTTCGAACCAGGCTTCGGTGTACCCGTCGACGCTGCGCCAGCAGACGACCGGCAGCTTGGTGGTCCGCAGGTACTGATCGAACACCTTGCCGAACTCGAACCCGCACGCGCGCGAGATGTAGGCCTCGACCTCGGCGGTGCCGACGGTCTTGTGCCAGAACTCGCGGTTGAGGCCGCGCAGCATCTGCAGCCACTTGGCATCGTCGGCGAGCACGTGGCGCATGGTGTGCAGCATGTTGCCGCCTTTGTAGTACATGTCGCCGGAGCCCGACTTGTTGACCCCGTAGGTGCCGACGATCGGCTGGTCGTTGCGGATCAGCTTGCGGCAACCGATCACGTACTTCTGCGCCTCGTCCTCGGTGAAGTGGTACTCGACGAACAGGTTCTCGGCGTAGTTGGCGAAACTCTCGTGGATCCACATGTCGGCGGCGTCGCGCATCGACACGTTGTTGCCCCACCACTCGTGCGCCGACTCGTGCACGATGATGAAGTCGAACTTGAGGCCGACGCCGGTGCTGCTCAGGTCGAGACCGCGGTAGCCGTTCTTGAAGCCATTGCCGTAGGTGACGGAGCTCTGGTGCTCCATGCCGAGGTACGGCACGACGACGAGCTTGTAGCTGTCCTCGTAGAACGGGTACTTGCCGAACCAGTGCTCGAACGCGGCCAGGGTGCGCGGCACCTCGACGAACTGCTTCTTGGCCTGCTCGACCTGATGCGCGAGCACCCAGTACTGCAGATCGAGCTTGCCGCCTTCGCCGTCGTAGGTGCCGTCGATCGACACGTAGTTGCCGATGTTGACGTTGACGCCGTAGTTGTTGATCGGATTGACGACGCGCCAATGGAACGTGCGGGTCGCCTGCTCGGCGTCCTCGGTGGTCGCGACCAGCCGGCCGTTGGACACGGCGGTCAGCGCCTTGGGCACGGTGAAGCGCATGTCCATGCCGCGGTCGGGTTCGTCGGCACCGTGGTCCTTGTTCGGCCACCAGATGCTCGCGCCGATGCCCTGGCAGGTGGTGGCGATGAAGTCGAAGCCCTGTTCGTCCTTCTGCCAAGACAACCCGCCGCTCCACGGTGGCCTGGTGCTGACGCGCGGCACGCCCTCGTAGTGGACCTCGACCGCGTGTTCGCTGCCGGCGTCGAGCTCGTTGGGGAAGGTCACCCAGTACACCTTGCCCTCGCGCTCGAACTCGAGCTCCTTCTGCTCGTGCACGACCCTGGTGATCGCCAGCGGCGGCTGCAGGTCGATCTGCATGCGCCGGCCGTTGGCGACCGTCTGGAAGGTGATCGTGTTGCTGCCCCGCAGAGACTTCGTCTCGGGGAACACCGCCACGCTCAGCGCATAGTGCTGCACATCCCACCACGCCCGCTCCGGCGTGATCGAGCCGCGCAGTTGGTCCTGGCGCGTGAAGCCTTCGGGGACCGGATCCTGTTGGGCGAAGAGGGGAGCGGCGAGGAGGAGCAGGAAGGGTCGGATCATGCGGGCTCGCGGGGAGTCGGGGAAACGCGACGGCCAGCAGTGTAGTGGCACTTCCCACGCAGCGACGAGGGATTCCAGCCCCCCGCCGTCACTGCACCTGCACGCTCCGACCGCTCGACCAGGCCATACCGCCCGCCACCGGTTCGAAGCAGACATGCTGCAGATGGAAGCGGAAGCCGGCCAGGAACGGTGGCAGCGCGATCGGGAACTGCAGCGTCGCCGGTGCAACCGCCGTGGTGGCGCCGAACAGGTGGACGTCGATGCTCGTGTACAGGTTGCATTGCACCGTGCCGAACGCCGGATCGAGCGACCACGGCAGTGGCTGCCCCAGATGGCTCGCCGTGCTGAAGCCGAACACCAGCGCGCCGAGCGCGTTCGGCGCATGATTGCCCGAACTCGCGACGATCGTGCCGCCACCGCGCATCCAACCGGTCACCGCGAGCTGCACCGGGCCGCCAGCGCCCTGGCAGCCCGGGCCCAGGAGGGGCGCGAAGCCGCCGATCGGCTCGCGGCCGCGCAGGTCCCGCACGCCGCTCAGGTCGGCGATCCACTGGGCCACGCCAGTGGCCGGATCGACGACGAAGAGCTGATCGGGGCCATTGCTGTCGCCGCCGCCGAGCAGCAGCCGCCCGTCTGGGTGCGAACAGAGCGATTGTTGGTAGGCGGGCCCGCCGATGCCCGGGAACGGATCGTTCGCCGCCCCGGTGGCGGGATCGACGACCAACAGCCCCGCGAAGACGTCCCAGCCGTACAACACGCCCTGGTGCATCGTCAGGCCCTGCACGGCCGCGAACCCGGTCGGCCCGACGAGGTACGCAACGCCACCGGCGGTGTCGACCCGCACCAGATAGCAGGTGCTGCCGAGGTAGCGGATCCCGTACAGATCCGCGCCGACACCCTGCGCCAACGCGCGGATGTCCTGGCCGCTGAAGGCCACCGTGGCCGCACCCGTGCTCGGGTCGATCGTCGTGAAGTCGTACTGCAGCTGGGGCGTGCGCCGGGTCGACCAGAACACCCCGGTCGTGCTTCGTGCGAGCGCGTTCTGCCCCGGCAAGCCGGTGCCGAGCGGCGTCACGTGACCAGTGTAGGAGTCGATGCGAACCACTGCGCCGTCGTACGCGACGCCGAGCAGGTCCTGGGCCTGCAGCGAGGCCAGCAGCAGCGACGAGCAGACAGCGGCAGTCAGGGTAGTGCGGAAGTTCATGGCGGAAGTCCCTGAGGGGGTGGTCTCGTGCCTCGAGACGGTCCCCCCGTCGTGTGACCCGCAGAGGGCGATCGAATCCCCGGCCTTCCACCCGGAACATCCGGGGGGCGGCCCGCCGACTGCGTGCTTGGCATGGCAACCCCCGGTCGCATCGCCCCTTTCTGCGCACTTCACCCCAACCGATCCGGAACCCAGTGGATCGCGCGGTTCCGGCGGGGCGATCGGTGCCGGAGGCACTTCTGTACCGTATCAGGAGCAGGGACTCGATCGACCGAAAGAGGACTGCCCGCGACTCCACCGCACCATGCAAACTCCTTTCCGTACGACCCTGCTGCTGGCCGCGTCCCTGCTCTCAGCCAGCTGCGCATCGACGTTCAACCCGGACGACGACGACCTCGTGGTCGGCTCGCAGACCTGGCCAACCCCCTACGTGGTCGCCGAGCACGGTCCGGTGATCGTCAGCATGCGCCGCGGACAGGTCGGCGAACACGCCGGTGGCGTGCACCGCGCCTGGCGCGTCGAAACGACGAACGGCCAACCGCTCAGCCCGTGGTTGACGACCACGCCCTTGGTCGATTCGCAGGATCGACTGCAGGTGCGCGTCAGCCGCGGCGGCACGGTGTTCGCGTTCGAGCCCGGCGTCGCCATCGACAGCCGTGACCAGCAGCACCACCTCCCAACCGGATGGTATCGCATCGGCCGCAAGGGTCCAGAAGGCGACGTGTTCACGAAAATCGAGGTGCTCGCCGACGGCGGGGTCCTCACCTTCGCCAAGGACGGTGCCCACGAACGGGTGCGCAGCCACGCTGCCGACGACCGCTTGCGCGGCGAGCGCACCTTGCTCGCCGGCAGCCTGCGCGCGGTCGACGACGGGCACTGGCTGGCCGAACTGCCCGATGGCGGCGGCACGCTGTTGCTCGATACCGCCCTCGCGGAACGTGGCAAGCTCGTCGAGCAGGCGAGCGCGCCGGATGAGTTCTTTCGCCTCGCCGCGCCGGGGCAGGGCACGGCGGCGTTGTTCGGATTGTCCGCGGAGCGCAACCTGATCTCCCCGCAAGGCACCGTGTTGCCCGGCCCCTGGCAGAAGGCCTGGGCGTTGGCCGATCGCGATTGCGTCGTCGTGGTGCTGCTCGAGCCGGACGGCGGCCTGACGCTCGTCGAACCGGATCTGCCGGGCTGCCGCGTGCTGTTGCGCGATGCGACGTTCGTGCTCTTGCAGACTCGCGACGTTCCGGCGGC
>DAIMFJ010000011.1:14299-22214 GCA_036724695.1 Planctomycetota bacterium | reverse complement strand
CCTATGCCGATGCCGAACTCGGCAGGTCGCTGGTCGTGTTGCTCGTCGGTCAGGCTCAGCAGGAGGCCGGGTATGCGCTGTTCGCGCGCCTGGGCGGCCGCACGCACGGCCCGTTCCCGGCTGCGACGTCGGAGGCAGCCACCGCGGCGATGTGGGCGGGTCTCTTGCCCGTCGTGGAGCTGCGCCGCGCCGATCTGGCGCAACAACGGGCGGCCGTTGCCGCAGCCGCCGAACGGCAGCGTGCGGCCTTGCAGCAGGCCGTCGACGCCGCCAGGGCGCAGCTCGCCGACGTCGCCCGCCTGCAGGATGCCTACTTCGAGGCCCTGCAGAAGGGTGATGCGAATGCCGCAGACCGCGCGGTGACGGCGATCGACAACCGCATCGCCAACTTGACCATCCCCGCCGGTCACGCCGACAGCGAGGCCCTGCGCCGTGACCAAGCGTTGGCGATCGCGTACCGACTCGACTGGGAACTTCGCCGCGAGGATCGTTCGATCGAGCGCATCGCCCATTGGGGCCCGCAATACCACGCCCAGGGTGGTGCCCTGTATGCGCGCTACGTTCGCGAAGTGGGCCGCCTGGTGGCGGTGCGCCAGGGTCTGCCGCGCCCGACCTACGACCTCCTGATGCAGACCTCCTACGGCTTCGACACGGCGACGAAGGCCGAGCTGCGCCGCCTCCTGGAGGTCCTCGAGCAATACGAAGCCGGCGAACGGTATCGCGCCCACCTCGCCGCCGGCCGATTCCAGGATGCGCACGACATGGCCTACAAACTCGGATTCGAAGGCTGGGTCGAGCATCTACTCGGTCCGGCCAAGGGCCGCTTGCCCGAACACGAACTCGAGGCCCTGCTGCGCATCGCCCGCGACCGCGCCGCGACCCCGGAGATGCAGGCGCGCTTGGCCGCAGCGCACCACAGCCAATGGCTCGACATGGTGGCCGCCCAGCGCAAGGAGCAGTTCGAGCGCTTCCGCCGCCAGGACGAGGAGTACCGCCGCGCCGAAGCCGCGCGCGCGATCGCCGAGCGGGAAGCGCGCGCGGCGTACCGGGCCGATGCGTTGCGCCGCGGCTTCGTCTGGCGCGAGAACTGAGTGCGGCGAGGGCCGCACGGCCGCGACGAGCGCCTTCAGCAGGCCTGCCAGGCAGACCGCCGGACATCGAACCAGCCAGCGCTGGCCGCCCTCACTCCGCACACCCTTCAGCGCCGGCGCAGAGCGACGAAGTCCGCACGCCGGCGCAAGCCGTCGAACTCCTCGTCGTCGAGTTCGCCCGCCGGCATGCCGTTCGCGAGGGCCTGTTGCAAACTGGCGACCGCCGCCGTGGCGTGAGATTCCGCATCGCCGGGCGAACGCGCCGCCGCCGCACACTTCGCCAGCAGGACCGCCGCCAGGTAGCCGTGGCGCGGATCCTCCGGATCGGCGGCCTGGATTCGCCCCGCGGCAACGGCGGCGGCGGCGACGTCGCCGCGGCGCAGGCACCACTCCGCCCGCAGCCGATGCACTTCACGCAGCCGCGAGGTTTCGAGATCGGGCATGCTGTCGAGGAGGCGCAGCAGGTCGGCGTAGGTCCCCGCCAACTCGGCCTCGTCGCCGTTGCCGGACCAGAGATGGGCCAGGGCAACGTGCAGGTCGAGGTCGCGCAATCGCGATGCGGTGTGCGAGAGGCCGCGCTGCTGCACCGGTCGCTGCAGCGCGGTCGCCACGCCGCCACGGTTCGCGATCGCCGTTCGCAGTGCGGCATCGGCGCGCTCGAACCACGGGCCGTGCTGCGGATGGGCACGCAGTTCGGCGAGTCGCTGGGCGAGCAGCAACGCGGCCAGCTCCTGGGCCTCAGGCCCCCAAGCCGGCGTGTCGAGCGTCTGCAGCAGTGTGCCGATGCCCGCTTCGACGTCACCGCTCTGCAGCCGAGCCGCTGCCAACAGGCTCGCCAGCTGCGGTGCCTGCTCGCGCAACCCCGCGTGCCGGGCATCGATCGCGAGACCCCGATCGACGTACTCGAGCCCGCTGCGACCGAACTCCACCGCCTCCCGGAGGGCCGCGGAACGCAACGCGATGCGTACGAGATCGAGGTGGCAGTTGGCCAACAGGTGGTGGATCTCGACGTCGCGTGGCCAACGCTGCAGACCTGCCAGCAGCGCGTCGCGAACCGCCAGATGTTCGGCGCGCGCAGTCGGCAGCTTCGCCTGCGCCGTCGCCAGACCGGCCCGGGTCGTGCGCACGGCCGCGTGTACGAGCAGTGACTCCACGTCGTCGCCGTGCTCGGCGAGCAGCGCCTCGGCGAGTGCCGCGGCGCGCTGCAGGGTGTCGTTGGCCGGGCTCCCGGTCCGCCCGGCAGCCGTCGCCAGCGCCGTCTCGACGCCGACCTGGGTCAGCAACGAACGCACGCAACGCGCCCGCTGTCGGTGGTCCTGCGGGCTCTTCTCGACCAGACGTTCGCGGATCGCGACAGCCCGCCGGATCGAGGCGAGGGCGCGTTCCGGCTGGGCGTCCTCGCGTTCGAGCTGGGCCAGGAAGTGCCAGCCGGCGGCTTCGTTGTCGGCGTGCCCGACCAGGTCCGGATGGGCGGCCGCCAACGCCGCGTACACGGCGATGGCCCGTTCCTGGTGTTGGCGAGCTTCGGCGAACCGCTCGAGCCGCCGCAGCACGGTCGCGGACTGCTTGTGCAGTTGCGCTTGCTGCTCGCGCAACTCGACCGAATCCGCCGCCGGCAGCCCGTCCTGGTGTGCCAAGGCCGCCGCCAGCGCTGCCGCCGCGTCGGCCAGCCGACCGACGCGCGTCAACGCCTCGGCATGGCGCGCGGCGGTCTGGGCATGCAATCGGCGAGCATCGGGGTTGTCATTGGCGGCCCGTGCGAACCCGGCCAACGACGTCTCGAACAACTCGAGCGCGCCCTCGGTCGCCTCGTCCGAGAGGTAGGCCAGGCTGCCCGACAAGGTGGCCGCGAGGAACTCGTCGGCGGCGCGGTCCTTCGCCTCGTTCGGCTCGGTTTCGGCCCGACTGCGCCATGCGCCGAGGTCGGCCAGAGCCAGGCGCAACCTCTGTTTGGCTGCGTCGGCCTGGCCGTCGGCGAGGAGCGCGTTGGCGAACAGCCGCTGCGCGTCGATCGCCAGCATCGCCAGCCGCCGCTGCGACGGCTCCTCACGCCGCAATGCGTCGAACGTCGCGACGCAGTCGCGCAGGGTCGCCACCGCGTCCTTGGTCTGCCCGAGCCGCTGCTGGAGCACGCCCAGTCGCGTCGTGGCCGCGGCGATGTCGATGCGCAGCGCCAGCTCGCGCGGCGCGGCGACTCGCAGGCTCTCGTAGAACGCGATCGCGTCGGCGAGCATGCGGCGGCGCACGGCGTCGGCTTGCGGAACCTCGACGAGCTGGCGGTCGGCAACGTCGACCAGATTGCCGACCGCGTCGCGCGCCAGACCGTAGAACGAGCGCATGTCGACGAGCGCCTGGGCCTCGCCCGCGCGAGCTCGCTCGGCCCGCACGGTGGCGGCCAGGCTCACCGAGAGGCCGCCGGCGAGTGCCAACACCACCGACAACGCGGCTGTCACGGCGACGCGGTGCCGCCGCACGAACTTGCGCAACCGGTAGCTGCGACTGGGCGGTGCCGCGAGCACCGGCTCGTTGCGCAACCAGCGCTCGAGATCCTCCGCGAACGCCAACGGCGAGGGATACCGTTGCTCGCGGTCCTTGGCGAGCGCGCGCAGTGTGATCCAGTCGAGTTCGCCGGCGACCTTCCGCCGCAGGTTGGTGCGCACGCCACCGCGGGCGGCGATGCGCTCCTCGGCGACCATCGCCAGCCGCTGGCTCGGCGCCGTCGGCAGCTCTTCGCCGAGGATGCGTTCGGTCTCCATCCACGAGGCTCGGCGGAGCCGCGCCGAGTCGAACGGCAGCTCGCCGCACAACAACTCGTACAGCATCGTCCCGAGCGAGTAGACGTCGGTGCGCGTGTCGATGTCCAGGCCTGCCGACCGCGCCTGCTCGGGGCTCATGTACTCGGGGGTGCCCAGCACCTGGTCCAGCCGGGTGCGTTGCTCCTGTTCGATCGGCGTGCTGGCCTTGGCGATGCCGAAGTCGATGATCTTGGGCACCAGGGTGCCTTCGTGTTCGGCGACCAGCACGTTGGAGGGTTTGAGGTCGCGGTGGATGAAGCCGCGATCGTGCGCGTGCTGCACGGCGCGGCACACGGCGGTGAACAAGGCCAGGCGAGCGGCCGTGTCGAGGCCGCGGCGATCGCAGAACGTCGTCAGCGGCGCGCCGGCCACGAACTCCATCACGAAGTAGGGTCGTCCTTCCGCCGTCATGCCGGCATCGAACACCTGCGCGATGTGCGGGTGGCTCATGCGGGCCAGCGCCTGGCGTTCGGCAGCGAAGCGCGCCAGCACCTCCCGCGTGTCCATGCCCAGTTTGACCACCTTGAGCGCCACCTCGCGCCGCACCGGCTCCTGCTGCTCGGCCAGATAGACCGTGCCCATGCCGCCGCTGCCGAGTTCGCGGACGATCCGGTAGGGCCCGATCGCCGCCGGCGCCGCGACCGTCGGGGTCAGCAGGCCGCGGTCGACCAGCTGGGCGAGCCGCTTCTGCACCTTCGTCAGCAGATGCGGGCGTTCGCGGCAGACCCGCGCGGCCGGCTCGGGCTCGCCGCGTTCCATGGCCTCGATGCACTCGGCGACGAGGGCTTCGACCAGAGGTCTGTCATCGGCGGTGGTCATGGTCGACGCGGCGCAGGTGTTGGGAGGAGCGACGGACAGCGTAGTGGCGTTCGCGGGCCGGATGGCAGGGTCGAACGGATTTCCAGAACTCCGCGAACGGGCGCCGACCCGGCGTCGCTCGACTGGCACCGCCGCACCTGCGACGGGAACCAACCGACCGAAACCAACCAACCAGACGAGATCCGACCATGAACGCCAAGCAGACCATCCTCTCCCTCGCCAGCCTGCTGACCTTGACCAGCCTGAGCGCCGCCCAGTGGAACCCCGGCAACCTGCAGGTGCAGCTGCAGTCGATGCTGCCGTCCGTGCAGAGCCGGTTCAGCAGCCACGACCTGACGATCGGCAACGACTGGCTCGGCGGCAGCGTGCACGCCTACGCCGGCATCGTCCGCCAGAAGCAGGGCACCTACGAGCTCGGCAGCGCCACCGTCGAGCTGCGCGGCACCGCCAAGGTCCTGCGCTACGGCCAGGAGGTCGCCGAAGTGGTCGGCGCGGCCACCAATGTGATGAACAACGGCGTGCAGACGCGCACCGGCGTGTTCCGCATCGAAGTGCTCGGCTACCCGGTCGTCAATCGCTCGATCGTCAACAGCAGCACGTTCGCCTCCTGGAGCCAGACCTTCAACCTGTTCGGCACGAACGGGGTGAGTGCGTCGGTGCCAGTCGGTCCGGTGTCGGTGTCGCTCCGCGGCAACGCCGGCTGCGGCATGGGTGCGTCGGGCAACTTCCTGCTGCCGGCCGCCACCAGCCGCGTCGCCGTCACCGGCGCCGCCAACGCCTACGCATTCGCCGACGCCCGCGTCGGGGTCGGCATCCCCGGTTTCGGCCTCGGCGTCGGCCTGCAAGGCCGGGTCGCCCAGCAATCGCTGAACTTCAGCGTCGCCGCCGACGGCCTCTCGGGGCTGTCGGGGTCGGCCACCTACACGCTCAACGCGATCACGCTGCGGCTGTACGCATGGGCCCAGGCGCTCTACACCTGGACCACCAACCTGACCAGCTGGAGCACCGGCTCCGTGAGCCGCAACCTGGTCTGAGAAAGCACCTTAGGACAGTCCGATTCAACCTAGATGCCGCGACCCGACCACCCCTTCCGGGTGGCCGGGTCGGCGTCGTCGACGGCGCCTCGCCGATTTTTCCACCGCGCCGCGAACGGCTCGCGACGCCGCGTCGCTCGACTGCCATGAGCACCACCCGCCGTCCGACCGCCGCCCTGTCCGCCGCCGCGCTGATCCTGCCGCTGGCCCTGGGGTGGGCCACCTGGTGCGCAACCACGCGCGCCGTGCCGCCGCCAGACGCGGTCGCCCCCACCACGAACGCATCGACCCCGTCCGGCGAGCTCGCCGCCGCCGAGGCCGCGCCCGGTCGCACTGCCGCGGCAGCGGACCTCGGCTGCCACGGCGCCCTCGCCGGCTCGACCTTCCGCTACCGGGTCACGGACACGATGACGTTCGTGGTGCACAGCGCCGAAGGTGCGGCCCAGCCGGCCGGCAGCCTGCATCTGGTGGGCGAGGTGCTGACCACGGTGCTCGATCGCCGGCCCACCGGGATCCTGGTGCAACAGCAGCTGCACGGCCTGCGCTTCTGCGACCCGAACGGTCGCACGATCACCGGCGACGCGATGGCCGAGCGGTGGCTGGCCGCCGCGGCGGCTCCGGTGTCGGTGCATTTCGGGCCGCTCGGCACGGTGCTCGGCTACGGCTTCGCCGACGGCCTCGACGGCGACCAGCGCAACTTCCTGCGCGGCACCCTGGGCCTGTTCTCGATCGAAGCGCCGGCCGCGACCGACCTCTGGCAGCGCGTCGAGACGGACAACACCGGGGAGTTCGCGGCCGAGTACCGCCAACTCGACGCCAGCTCCCCCACGCAGCGCGCCGTCGAACGCCGCCGTCTCGGGTATCGCACGATGGTCGGGCAGGAGCCGACCCCCGAACACCGACTCCGCGGGGCCACGCGCGCGCAGTTCGCCACCGACCTGGGCTGGATCGCCGGCGTGCAAACCGACGAAGGCATGACGATGCGCCTGCCGCTCGCCGACCTGCAGGTGGTCTCCACCCGCCGCGCCGACGTGGTCCTGCTCGAGCACGGCTTCGCGCCGGTCGCCGTCGATGTCGCCGACGTGTGGCGCCGCACCACGGCGACCGTGCACAGCAGCGAACCGACCGGCAGCCACGCGATCGACATGGAGCTCGCGCATTGGCGCCAGCAACTGCAAGGGGCGACCCTCGACGGCCTGCTCGCCGAACTGCAGGCCTTGCTGGGTGCCCGGCCGGTCGACGATGCGGCGGTGAACGCGCTGTTCTTGAAGCTGCAGTGGCTCGCCAGGCTCGACCCGGCCGCGATCGACGCACTGCGGGACGGCGTGCTCGCCGGCACGCTGCCGAACGGCACGACGCCGACGGCGCTGGCCGCGCTGGCCGCTGCCGGGACGCCGGCCGCACAGGCGGCGCTGGTCGCCGTTCGCGAACAACGCACACTCGCCGTCGAGACCCGCCTGGCCGCGACGATCGCGGCGGTGCAACTCGACGCACCGAGCAACGCGCTGCTGCAGAGTCTGTGGCACGACGCGGGCGGCGGTGCTGGCGACGACGCCGAGGTACGCGGTTCGTCGATGCTGGTGCTCGGCGTGTTGTCGGGCCGCAACCACGAACAGCTCGCCGACGGTCGCACGGCCACGCAGGCACTGCTGGCGATGGAGGCCCAGGCGATCGCCACCGGCGACCTGTCGACGTGGCTGCTGGCGGTCGGCAACACCGGCACCGGCGAGGCTCTGCCGATCGCCGACCGCTACCTCGAGCACGCCGACGCCACGGTGCGCGCCTCGGCTTGCGTGCTGCTGCGGCGAGTACCGGGCGACGGGGCGATCGAACGGCTGGCGGCCCGCGCCCTCCGCGACGTCGCCTCGACGGTGCGCGGCGAGGCGATCCGCGAACTGGGGCGGCGCAGCGAGCCCGCGGCCCGCGCAGCCCTCGAACAGGTGCTCGCCAACGAGCCCGACGAAGAGCTGCGCGGCAAGGCCCGCGAACTGCTCGCCCGAGCCCGCTGAGGCCAAGCCCTGCAGCCCCCGGTCACCGGGGTGGCGGCGTCACTCGCCGTCGCCCTGCCCTTCCTCGTCCAGCCACGACGACAGCGCCGCGAGCCCGCGCGCCACCAGTCCGCGCACGGCCGACTCGGTGCTGTCCAACTGCTCGGCGATCTGCGCGTAGCTGAGAT
>DAIMFJ010000011.1:7758-14289 GCA_036724695.1 Planctomycetota bacterium | reverse complement strand
GATTCAGCAATCGGGACATCGTCACGGCATCGCGCTGGTTCTCGGGCAACCTCTGCACGGCGGCCTCGAAACGCGCCAACTCCTCGCGCGCGGCGGCATGGCGACTCGGCGTGCCGAGCGTCGCATAGCAGGCCAACAAGGCGTCCGCCGCGGGCCCCGCCTCGGGGATGCCGACCTCGCGGCGCACGTCGCGCCGATCGCGCTGCAGGAACTTCGCGCGATCGAGCACCTTGCGCGACGCATGCAGGAACAGCCAGTTGCGGAACGCCCCTTCGCCTTGCAATTCGATCCGGTCGGCGTCCTGCAGCACCTCGCGGAACACCGACTGGGCGATGTCGAGGGCCGACTCGCGCGCCGCCACGGCCTTGCCGGAGCGCGACCGGATGAAGGCGAGCAACGGCGGCAGATTGCGCTCGAACAGGCTGTCCAGCGCGCGTGCTTCGCCGCGGCGAGCCGCAGCGATTTCGGCAGCGAGGTCGCGTTCCATCGCCCCAGAATCCCGCAAATCCCGCGGCCGCGCGAGGGTTTTCGCGCCGCGCCCAGGGCAAGGCGGGCGTTCCACCCGCCCGGCCCCACGATCTTGCGGTTGACGGCGGGCACCTGGCCGGAGACCGTGCGCGACCACCGACCTCGGCCGACGACCGCCGCTTGTCCCCGCCCACGCCAACACCCGCGCAGCTCCGACACCTGCTGCAGAGCGGCCGGTTGCGCGCCCTGCTGGAAGAGCGCTATCCGGAGCCGCACGAGGTGCGCACCGACCGCGCGCTCTACGAGTACGTGCACGACGTCCAGGCGGCCGCGATGAAGCGCGCTGCGCCGCTCGCCACGGTCGTGTACGACAACCGCCTGCACGTGATCCGCGGTGCACTGGGCACGCACACGACGGTCGCGCGGGTGCAGGGCAAGAAGCTGAAGACCAAGCGCGAGATCCGCGTCGCGAGCCTGTTCAAACAAGCGCCAGCGGCGTTCCTGCGGATGATCGTCGTGCACGAACTCACCCACCAGAAGGTGCGCGAGCACGACAAGGACTTCTATGCGCTCTGCACGCACATGGAACCCGACTACCACCAGCTGGAGTACGACTTCCGGCTGTGGTTGCTCGCGTGCGAACACGCGCCCGAGCCACCGGCCACCTGAGCGCTCTGTCGGGGGAACGCCGGCGGCGGGGCGTGCTCACCGCACCATCCTGGTGTAGCGCGCCATTGCCTCCAGCGACAGGACCCGCAACGCCGTCGTCACGCTCTGCGAACGCCCGCCGACGGCCGGCCAACTGCCGTTCGAAGCGGATTCGCTCTTCTCCTGAAGCTGCGCGATTTCACGCAGCCTCACCATCCAACCGCGCCAATCCTCGCCGCCGAACTGGAAGGCAAGATGACTGGCCCAGAACTCGAACCACGGATCGCCGCCAGCACCGGTGGCCGACAACAGTCGGGTAGCCGCGGTACGAACCTGGAGGTCCTTGATGCTCTGCCCGACGAACGCCCTTGCCAGCAGCTCGGCCGCCAGCGCAGTCTGATCGTCCTGGACCGGCCTCGTGTCGAACCATGCAACGACGCTCTTGGGTTCGCACGGAGGCCCGACCTTGAAGAACTGCGCCGAGACCATCGCAACCGCCGCCGCGGCCGTACCTAGCGCATCACCAAACCCACCATCGGGTCGCCGCTGTGCGCCGAGCCACGCCAGCGCTGCCTGCAGGCCACCGCGCACGTTCAGGGTCACGCCCAGCCCGTATGCCTCGGCCAGGGCATACGTTGCCAAGGCATGGCACCGCAGCTGCTCCGCCCCTTCCGGCGCCAGACAACCGTCGTCGGCCTGCTGCGCGAGCAGCCACCCAGCACATCGCGACAGCACTTCGTGGCCGTCCCCGTGGGTCATGGTGGTGCCGTGGCCCAGCAACGCCAGTGCCGTCAACGCCGTCGCCTCGACTTCGGGGCGTCCACCCGCACCGCGTATCCCACCTTCGGCTGTCTGCATGGTAGCCAACCACGCAAGGCCCGCGGCGATGCTCGCCGGCGGCGACCAGTCGAGCTCCTGCCCGGCTGCCGCACGCGCCGTCCCGCCGCGGCCGCCGTAACGCCCGCCGGCAGCTCCGCCGAAGGGTTCGGCCACGTCGCTCGTCGGCGACATCAGGCAGCCCACCGGCTCGTCGCCGAGCCCAGCCGCATCATCCGGCACTCGACGCGCCTGGACCGCCACCATCGGTGCCGGGCCGAGATCGATCGCCAAGGGCCGGAACGCCATCGTCGGGTCGACATCGGTCGCCACACTCCGCAGGCGAACGCTCGGCACGCCAGACCGGCTCACCGCCGCGACGGTGGCCAACACCTGACCGAACGCAGCGTCGCTCGGCGCGACGATCGCGACCGTGAAGGGACCTGGGACGTGCTTGACGAGGTCCTTATGTCGTGGCTCCTTGTCCTTGGCAAAGACCTCAGTCCTGCCGGCGACCATTCGCGACAGCACCGGGACGATACTGCTCGGCTCGACGCCGGGTCGCTCGCGATGCAAGCGCAGCTCCACGGCATTGCCACCCTCGGCGCCTTTGGGCAGCGCCACCACGAACTCGCCTACCTCGCTGCTGGCCGTCTGGGCCAGGAAACGCACCCTGCGGGTACCGTTCCGCTGCAACTCGTCGAGCAGCCCGGTGACCGCCTGCCAGGGCGCAGCCCGGTCGATCCGCAACAGCACGTCCTCGCCACCCAGGTTCGCACCACTGCGCTGGCCTGCGGCGTCGAGCACGATGCCAGGCTCGCCAACCGTCCGGCCGAGGCGTTCGAGCCTGGGCAGTTCGGCCACCGGATCCTGCGGCACGGCGATTCGGCGGACGATCGACTGCTGGCTCGTCGACGCTGCGACCGGCTGGACGACCTCGGGGACGAACGAGGCCACCTGCATCGCGTGACTCGGCGCGGGTTCCGTGCGGTACCAGCCGCCCACGATGCCGACCCCGACGAGCAGTGCCATCATGGCGACGACCGCGATCGGCGCGAAGGCTGGCACACCGGCCGCGGCGAGAGCCGGCGCAGCAGTGGCTCCAGCCGGCACCAGCTCGCCGGCCCGCGCCAGTACGCTCCGACGCACTCCAGCCAGGCACTCGGGTGCGAGGGCCACGACGGCAGTCGCGCCGACGATGCCCTCCGGCAGCCGACGGCGCAGCCCCTCCAACGCACGCACCAGTTGGGTCCGCACCGTCCCGGCCGGCCGGCCGAGTCGCTCGGCGATCTCGTTGCAGTTGAGCCCACGCTCGAGGTGGAGCTCGAGCACCTCGCAGTAGGGCTTGCCGAGCTGTTCCCCGATCTCTCGCACGATGCCCTGCAACTCGTGCACCGCAGCCACATCCCGCGGATCCTGCACAGGCTCTGGCAGGCCGACCGCAACCGCGGACCGCTCGCGACGCCGCCGCAACCGCCTGCCCTCGTTGCCGAGGATGCCCATCAGCCAAGGCAACACCGGCAGGTCCGCCTGGTGGTCGTGGCGAGCTTCGATCGCCTTGACGAAGGTCCCCTGCAACAGATCCTCGGCATCCGTCCGGTTGCCGGCGAGCCACAGGGCGACTCGCGACAGTGGACCGGCGGTCGCATCGAACACCTCGGCCAGTGCTTCGGGATCGCCGGTGCTGCAGAAATCGCGGAATCGTCGATCCGCTCGATCGCGGGGGCTGCTCATGCAACGAATGGCCAGGAGCCGGTTCGCATGCTACAGGAATCCGGCGGTCCTGGGGTCGCGGGGACACCGCGCGACGCCGCAGAGCCACCCCACCAACCGCATTCTTCGCGATTCTGTCACCGCAGCCCCGTTCGCGGCACTCACAGGATGTGCCGCCGACCAACCCGACCACCCTCGTCACCCGCCTCGGCAGACTCACGGTGCGCGACTGGCCAGACCACCTGCGACCCCCGTTCGGGCTCGAACGGCTCGGCGAAGACCTGGTCGGCCCGGCACGGCTACGCTGGCGCGTGCGCGACGCACTCGAACGCGCGCGCTGGCCGTTCTGCGACACCACCAACGCGCCGACCGAGCGCGCCATCGACGCTCCGTCGCCGCACCAGCCGCCAGCGGCCCTGCCCTGGCTGACCAACCTGCGCCTGCACGGCTACCGCGGCATCCTGGTCGGACTCGCCGAAGCCGACCGCGTCGCGACGATCCGGCAACTGCTCGGCACCCTGCAGATGCCTGCATTGCTGATCACCGCCGACCGCGCTGCCCAGGCCCTGTGGCAGACCTGCCTCGCCGACACCGCCGTCGACGTCGTCGATCTGGACAGTGCCGAACGTCTCGCCACCCGCTTCGGCAGCCGCTACGACCTGCTGCTGCTCGACCACGTCGAACTGCTGCGGCCCACGGCGCTCCACCACCTGCTCGACGCCAGCGCCGCCCTCGCGCGCATCGCGTTCGCAGCACGCGCCGACCATCGCCAGCTGCTGGCGCTCGCGGCCGGCGTCGGCGCGGTCGTACACCTCGCCGACCCCACACCCACCGCCGAACACCACGAACTGCGCGTGCCGATGCCAGCGGAGTGCGCGGAACGCCACGCGGCCGCGTGGCACACGTTCCTGCTCGCCTTCGACACCTTCGCCGCCCACCACCCGAAAGCTGGATTCGCGACCTTCCTCGCCCAGGCGCGCCGCGACCCGCGGCAGCGCCCGGCCGTGCATGCCTGGCACGCGGCGATGGCGTGCGCGGCGTGGCACGACGGCAAACGCGCGCTCGTCGATGCGCTGCTGTTGCGCCACGCCGGCGAACGGCTGCTGGTGTTCACGCCGACCAGCGAGGTCGCCTACGAACTCGCCAGTCGCCACCTGCTGGCCGCCGTGACCGCCGAACTGCCGCGCCAAGAACGCAACGCCCACCTCGCCGCGTTCGCCGCCGGCAAGCTGCGCGCCTTGACCGGCCCGCGCCTGCTCGACCTTGGCGTGCCCGAAGGCAGCGCCGACGTTGCCATCCTGGTCGGCGGTGGCTTCGGTCTCGCCCAACACCATGCCCGCTGCGCCCGCGTCGCCGCCGGCGGACTCGTCTACGAACTGGTCTCCGACAACACCGTGGAGGTGTCCCGTGCCCGACGTTGGCGTGATCGCGCTCCCGCGCAGTCGCCTGCCGTACCTCCACTCTGACGGCGAGATCGTGCCGGTGTGGCTCTCCGACCGCGACCGTCCGTGGTTGCGCGATCTGCTCGACGAAGCCGAACGTTTCGTCGGCCGGCCGTTCTTGGCCTGGTTCCGCCAGGCACGCCGCGGCGAACTCGACCCACGCGCCGGCCGACGGCAGCGTGCCGCATTGCACGTGCTCGCGCATTGGCTGCGGCAGGCCGCACCGACGCCACCGCGCCGGGCCGTTCGCGCGGAACTGTTCGCGCTGGTCGCCAACGGCATGCCGCGCGAGCTCGCCCTCGCCACGGTCGCCAAGCGGCTGGCGATCGCCCCAGAAACTCTGCTGGCGACTCTCTACGACGACCTGCCAAACCGCCGCCTGCTGGTCTGGCCGAGCCCTCGTCCAGAGCCCGGTCGCCTGCTGCTCGCCGCCAATTCGGCGATGGTCGCCGGTCTGCTGCGCTACGCACTCCGGGCCGAACTGCTGCTGCATGGCGCCAGCCGCCTCGTGCTGAAGACCGCGTGGCTGCGCGGTTTCGTCCCGGATCTGGCCTTGACCCCGGCGGGGGCGATGCGCCTGCGTTGGACCGCTGGTCGCCAGGCCGGCACCGCGCGCGATCTCGCCGCGCTGGCCACGCTGCTGCCGTGGACGCAGCGCTTCCGATTGCTCGCCGATTGCGAGCTGCCCGACGCGCGCGGTCGGTTCGTGCTGACCACCGGCGACCCGATCCTGCCGGCCGACGAACCAAGGCCGTTCGACAGCCAGCTGGAAGCCCGCTTCGCCCGCGATCTCGGCCGCGAACTGCCCGATTGGCGCATCCTGCGCGAACCTGCGCCGATCGTGCTCGAGCACGGCCTCGCGTTCCCCGATTTCGAACTGCAACCGCCAAGCGGCGCACCATGGCTGTGCGAACTCGCCGGCCTGCGCGACACCACGGCCCTGCCGGCCAAGCTCGCGCTGCTGCGCTGCGAACGTCTGGTGCTGTGCCTGCCCGAACGCGCGATCCCGGAGCACCTGCGCGGCCATCCGCGCGTGGTCGGCTTCCGGCGCCACGTCGACGCACGACGCGTGCGCGAAGTGGTCACCGCGACGCCGTGACCACCCGGTTCACCACTTGAGGTTCTTCGCCAGACCCCGGATCGGCGGCTGCCAATCCGCGACCTTGGCCAGCTCCGGGCTCGGCCGGGCCCAGTGGCTGTCGCCGGCGACCGCATCGCGCAGATGCGCGACGACCAGCCGCTGCGCCAGGTTCAACGCCGGCAGAGCACCGTGGAACCCCGCCGCGGTCGACAGCAGCCGATCGCGCATCTCCCAGTACCCGAAGTCCGACGGCCGCACGCAGACCAGGTGCTCCACGCCGAGGAACGGCGGCACCGCCCCGCGGTACGGCACCGTGCTGTCGCCGGGCTCCAGCGCCTTGCCGCCGTGCTCCTCGTAGACCCC
>DAIMFJ010000011.1:5185-7748 GCA_036724695.1 Planctomycetota bacterium | reverse complement strand
GCCATTCGTCGCGGCGATCGCTGCCCGACAATTCGAAGCGCACCTTGCCGCCGACCTTGCTCTGCCGCAGCGCCACGCGGGTCTTCTCGCCGACCCCGACCACGCACAGCCAGCGCGACGCGTCGAGCCCGGCATCGGCGAGACGGAACTTGCGCACCCGTTCGGCATACTGGCGCGCCTCGTCGAGCATGCTCTGCAGCAACGCGCGCGCCTGCTGCTTGCGGTCGGCGACGCTGCCCGGCCGCGCCGCCAGCAAGCGCACGAACTCGGCGAGCGTCTCGAGCACGCCCGGCTGCCACGCCTCGACGGTGTACAGGTCGACCTCCTTGCCGTCGGCGTCGCGCACCGCGCCGGCGAAGTTCGGCAGCAGGTGGTAGAGCGCTGGCGTGATGCGGGCGGCCTCGCGTTCGCGCGAGTTCTGCTCGCCGCCGCCGATCGAGCTGGTGCCGGTCAACACCTTGATCGGCGCCTCGTACGAGCCCTGGAACGGCGTGCCCAGCGTGGCGACCCGGCTCACCTGCGACTTCTTGCCGAACTCGGCGAGATAGCCGGTGATCAGCAACCCACCCATCGAGTGACCGACCAGATCGACCCGCGGCTCGTCGATCCAGGCACTGTTCGCATAGTGACGCAGCAGCCTGGTGCGATCGACGACCTCCTGCACGAACCCGGCCAGCTGCTGCACGACGATGCGCAGCGGCTGCCGCCAGTCGTAAGCGAACGGGAACACCGGCACCGGCTCGTCGGCCTTGCGCGCCAGGTTGTGGCGCAGCTCGGCGACCAGATCGCCGTAGACCAGCGGAAACACCGCGTCGGCGCGCACCCGGCCGGGTTCCTTCGCCTCGTAGCGCAGGTCCTCGGGATGCTGGCAGATGCGCTCGAAGTCGTGGTTCAAGATCGCCGACCAGACCGATTCGGGGCGGACGGGATACTCGTCGCGCAGCTCGCTGGCGGTGATGCCGGGAATGACGATGACGGGGTTCTGTGGGCGCATGGGAGCTCTCCTGGACCCATCGATGCTACCGACCCTCCGCAGTCTCTGCCTCAGCCATCCAGCTCGCGCGGCGAGACATCGGGCGGCCCGCCTGGCGACGTCCCAGCTGGCGCACCAACCACCGCAAGTACCCACGCCTCGGCGATTCACGTCGCCACCTCGCGGCGCTAGTCTCCGTGGCCCGTGCCCCGCTCACCGAAGCAGACGCCGCCCATCGAATCACGACCGCCGCTGCTGCGCATCGCCCTGAGCCCTACCGGCCGCCTGCTGTTGGAGCACGACCCTGCAGGAGCGTCCACCCTTGCCCAACGAACTGCAGATGCGCTCGAAAGCAGCTTTCGCACCGGCAACGGCGACGGCCTGCTGTACCTCGGTGCTGCCGAACTGCCAGCCGACCTGCCGCCATCGTTGGCGTTCTGGCGCCGCTTCGGTCGTTCGTTCGTCGCGCGCTACTGTGCTGCAGAGCAGGGCGACGGGCTGGCAACGGCCCTCGAGCCGGAAAGCACAGACCTCGCCGAACTGATCGCCACTGCCCCCGAACTCCTCGGCGGCGAGTATCTGACCGTCGATCTGCTCACGGCACTCTGGCGCGAGATCGCCACATCGCTGCGCACGCAGAGTGCCCAACACGGCGACGCGCAGGGCTACCTCGCCACCCTGAACCCAGCCTGGCACCTGGTCGGCCGTGTCTGTTTCCACCTCGCCGAGAACAAACGCAATCCCGCCAGGCCCTTCGCCTTCCTGGCCACCTATGCGGCGGGGCTCGGTCGCGGCGACAAGGTCCAGCACAAACCGCTCGGCGAGGCGCTGCGCGAGTACGCGCACGATCGCGAACGGCTGCTGACCTTGCTCGCTCCCGTGCAGCGGGCCGCCAAGCAGAGTCCACTGATCGCCGAACTGGTCGGTTCGAAAGCCGTGTTCCAGCCGCAGGCATGGCAACCCGACCAGGCCTGGCGTTTCCTCCAGGACGTGCCGCTGCTCGAGGAGAGCGGCGTCGTCACCCGCCTCCCGGATTGGTGGCACCCCGATCGCCGACGACGCTCTCGCGTCACCGCCACGATCACGATCGGCGCGCCGACCGACGGTCTACTGAACACCGACTCGCTGCTGTCGTTCGAGCTGCGCTGCGCACTCGACGGCGAAGAGCTGACCGCCGCCGAGCGCCACCAGTTGGAGCAGGCCACCAATGGACTGGTGTTGATCAAAGGGCGCTGGGTGGAGGTCGATCGAGAGAAGCTGGCGCAGGCGCTGACCCACTGGCGGCACGTGGAGAAGCAGGTGCAGACCAGCGGTCTCAGCTTCGCCGAGGGCATGCGCCTGCTGGCCGGCGTGCCCCTGGCCGCCGAGGCCTCCAGTACGGAAGCCGCCGCCGATCGCAGTTGGACGGAGGTCGTCGCCGCCCGGCGGCTCGACCTTGATGACCTCGGCCCCCAGGTCCGCCAGCAGCGCCGTGGACAGCGGGCCCGCGAGCACGCGGCTGAAGTCGAGGATGCGGATGCCGTCGAGCGGTCGGATGGTGGGGGGCGGTACGGGCATGCGGGGCTCCAGGAAATGCACGAAAGCCCGATG
>DAIMFJ010000011.1:0-5175 GCA_036724695.1 Planctomycetota bacterium | reverse complement strand
GGCCAAGATCCGCGACCCTGCCGCCGCCGATTCCGGCCATCCTGGGCCAGAGCTTCGCGCCACCCTGCGCCCATACCAGGAAGTCGGCCTGCGCTGGCTCTGGCTGCTCTACCAGCTCGGTCTCGGCGCCTGCCTCGCCGACGACATGGGCCTCGGCAAGACCGTCCAGGTCGTGGCCTTGCTGCTGCGCATCCGCCAGGCCACCGAGGGCCGCAGCACCAGCCTGGTCGTCGTGCCGGCATCCCTGCTCGCCAACTGGTCGGCGGAACTGGCCCGTTTCGCCCCCAGCTTGCATGTGCTGGTCGCCCATCCCAGCGCCGTTCCGGGCAAGAAACTCGAGCAGCTCACGGCGCGCCGGCTGGTCGGCGTCGACGTGGTCGTCACCACCTACGGCACCCTGCTGCGCAGCACGTGGGCCGCAGCAGTGCCATGGCAGGTCGTCGTGCTCGACGAAGCCCAGGCGATCAAGAACCCCAACGCACGGCAGACCCGCGCCGTGAAGGCTCTGCAGAGCCGGGCGCGCATCGCCCTGACCGGCACTCCGATCGAGAACCGGCTGTCCGACCTCTGGTCGCTGTTCGACTTCACCTCGCCAGGCCTGCTCGGCACCGCAACCCGCTTTGCGCGCTACGTCAAAGGCCTCGGCACCGCCGGATACGGCCCACTTCGCGAACTCGTTCGCCCCTACATCCTGCGGCGACTGAAGAGCGATCGCCGGGTGATCGCCGACCTGCCCGACAAGGTCGAACTGCTGTCGCACTGTTCGCTCGGCAAGAAGCAGGCTGCGCTCTACCAACAGTCGGTCGAGGCCCTGCGCGAACAACTCGAAGAAGGTGCCGCCGGTGTCGAACGTCGCGGCATCGTGCTCGCCTTCCTGATGCGCCTCAAGCAGATCTGCAACCACCCGTCGCAATGGCTCGACGACGGTGGCTACGACCCCGCGGACAGTGGCAAGTTCCAACGACTCGGCGAACTCTGCGAGGAGATCGCGGCGCGCCAGGAGAAGGTGCTGGTCTTCACGCAGTTCCGGCAGGTGATCGACCCACTGGCCAGCTTCTTGCGCCGCGTGTTCGGTCGGGAGGGCCTGGTCTTGCACGGCGGCACCGCGGTCGGCAAGCGCCGCCAACTGGTCGAGGAGTTCGGCCGCGACGACGGTCCACCGTTCTTCGTCCTCTCCTTGAAGGCCGGTGGCACCGGCCTCAACCTGACCTCGGCCTCCCACGTGATCCACTTCGATCGCTGGTGGAACCCGGCGGTCGAGAACCAGGCCACCGACCGCGCCTACCGCATCGGCCAACACCGCAACGTGGTGGTGCACAAGTTCGTCTGCCGCGGCACCGTCGAAGAACGCGTCGCCGAGCTGATCGCCGCCAAGGTCGCCCTGTCCGCCGAGATCCTCGGCGGCGACGACGAGATCGCACTGACCGAACTCTCCAACGAGGCCTTGCTGCAACTGGTTTCCCTGGACATCGGCACGGCCATGGGGGAATGATCCAAGGCCTCACCCTGCCACCGGCCACTCCACCGCACGACCACCCGTGAGCCGCTCTCGATATGGTTACAACCGCTGGCCACAGTATGTGCCGGTGGCAGAACGGCGCCGCAACGCCGCACAGCTGGCGACCAAGTTCGCCGGCGCAGGCCGCTCCTTGGATCCCGTCCGGATCCTCGCCGGCGGCAACAAGATCACCGAGACCTTCTGGGGCAGCGCGTGGTGCCAGAACCTCGAGCGGTTCAGCGACTTCTCGAACCGTCTGCCGCGCGGACGCACCTACGTCCGCAACGGCTCGGTGATCGACCTGCAACTGGCCGCCGGCAAGGTCACCGCCCTGGTCAGCGGCTCCTCGGTCTACGAGATCGAGATCACCGTGAAGCCAATCCCGAAGCCACAGTGGCGCCAACTCTGCGCCGACTGTGCGACCGACATCGACTCCCTGGTCGAACTGCTGCAGGGTCGCCTCTCGACAGGCGTGATGGAAGTGCTCTGCCGGCCAACCACCGGCCTGTTCCCCGAGCCGGCCCAGATCACCATGAAGTGCTCGTGCCCGGACTGGGCGACGATGTGCAAACACGTGGCCGCCGTGCTCTACGGCGTCGGCGCACGCCTCGATCGCAGCCCTGAGCTGCTCTTCACGCTGCGCCAGGTCGACCACCAGGAACTGGTCGCCGCCAGCGGCAGCGGGATCACCAATACGACCGCAGCCGCGTCCACCGACGACCTGGCCGATGCCGACCTCGAAGCGATCTTCGGCATCGACCTGGCGACCCCCTCGAAAGCGGCGAAACCGCCGGCCCGGACCAAGCCGGCGGCAGCGCAGCCGCGCGCGACGAAGCAGAAGCAGGTGGAAGCCGGACCGGCGCTGCCTCAGATGGCGAAGACTCGGGGGGTGAAGCCAGAGCCGGCAAGGACTCAGCCGGCAAGCGCCCAGCTGACAAATCCCCAGCTGGCGAAGCCCAAACGCCCTGCCAGACGCAAGCCAGCTTCCTTCGACCCGTGGATCACCGCCGCCGAACTGCGGCAGCTCGGCGTTCCAAACCACGCCGTGCAGGCCTGGCTCAACAAGGGCCTGCTCACGCATTCGGGAGAACGCGGCATCTACGTTCGCAGCGACGACGTGGCGAATCTGGTGCAACAGTACCTGACGAGCCAGGGCCCGGTCCGCAAGCCACGCTGACGCGATCGCGGCACCAACCCGCACGTTTGCGTGGCAGGCTTGCGCCGCCCCTTTGCACCACCCGCTTCAGCCATCCAGCTCGCGCTGCAGGCGATCGATCTCCGCCAACAACGCGACGAACTTGCGGCCAAGCCCGGTCAAGGCGTACTCGACTTCGATCGGCGGCTTCTCGCCCTGCACGCTGCGCTCGACCAACGCAAAGCGCTGGAACTTGCGCAAACGCTCGTTCATGACCTTGGCGGACAGGCCGCGGCAGCTGCGCAGCAACGCACTCGGCCGCTGCGGCGCCTCGGCGATCCGCCCCAACAGGCGCAGCGACCACTTGCAGCCGACGATGCTCTCGACCATCGCGGCGACGTTCGGTTTGTCGGACATGTACGCTGGTTACCGAAAGGTGCGTTCTTCGTTCGCCACGCACACGAGCCCATGTTGGCCCCACGCAGCGAGTCGCTGCGCAATCAGGAGTCCAACATGAAACAGCAAGCAACCTTCTACCACGCCGGCTGCCCGGTGTGCGTCACGGCCGAACAATCCCTGCTCGGCGCCCTCGACCGCTCGCGCATCGACGTCGAGGTCGTGCATCTCGGCACCGCCAAGAACCGTATCGCCGAGGCGAAGGCCGCCGGCGTGCAATCGGTGCCGGCCCTGGTGATCGCCGGTCAGGCCCTGCACGTCAACTTCGGCGCACCGATAAGCGCGCTGTGACGGATCGCTGGTGGGCGAACGCCCGGGCCCCGGCCCGGGCGTTCGCTCACTTGCCGATCTTGATGCAGACCCCGCGGCCGTCGGCGGCGATGCGCTCGAGCAAGCGGAAATCGACCTCGCCGATGCCGATCGCATGGATCGCGGCGCGCTGCAACACGTTCATCCGGCGCAGATCGGCCAGCAGGTACGGCGGCCACGCGAACGGCCCTGCATAGATGCCACGGCCGGTGCTCGCGTACGTCGCGCCGCTCTCCGGATCCCCGGCCACGTCCGAGTCGCTGGTGTCGGCACCGTTCCAGTTGTCGGCACTCGGGTCGCCATCCGAGAACAGGAAGATCGTGTCCACACCGCGTTCGTCCAGCGGCTGCCAGTCCGGCTCCGGCGGGATCTTCACCACCTTGCTGCGCGAGTCCGGTCGCTGCGGCTTCGCCCGGCTCTTCTTGGCATCGCCGGCGCGGAACGCGAGCAGCATGCCGCCGTGCAGGTTGGTGCTGCCGCGCAGCTCGCCGTGCGGCCGTTCGGGATTGCGGCTCCGCACGGCAGAGATCGCGTCGATCTCGTTGCAGACCTTCTCGACGTTGGCCGGTGACGCCGCCACCAGACCGACACTCGCCGACAGGAACTCGGCGTCGCTGCCGAACAGGATCACGGTGAAGCGCTGGTCCGGCTGCAGGCGCCGCAGCGCCAGCTTCAGAAGTTCGCGCGCCGCGTCGAAGCGGTTCTGCACCTTGCTCCAGTCGACGGCCCGTTCGGCGGCATCGGCCCGCGCCGGCCCCTTGCCGTCGGCCGCCGGCTGCCCGGCCCCGGTCCGCGGCTGCAGTTCCGCCAGTTCGCGCGGGGTCAGCGGCTGCAGCATCGAATCCGATGCGTCGATCACGTAGGCGATCGAGCGCCCGTGGTCGGGGATGCCGAAGAACCCGAGCGGCACGGCCGCGCGGCGCTTCGCATAGCCGATCTCGACCTCCTCGACCGGCTTGTCGGACACCAACTCGAGCCAACCCTCCGGATCCGGACCGATGTCCTCCCGCCCCAACGCGCGCGCCAAGGTGCGCGCGATGACGATCCGGCTGCGCAGGCTGGTCTCGCGTTCGGCCATCAGATGCAACAGGCTGTGGAAGACGCCACGCGCCGTGCCGGTCAGTTCCTTGCCCTTCGCCTCGAACAGTTCGACCATGCCCTCGAGCAGCATCGCCCGTTCGCGCGGCGGTCGTGGCATCGCAGCGGCGAGCTCCATCACCAGGCCGAGCGTGGCTTCGTCGAGTGCGGGGCCGCCTTCGACGTCGCCTGCCGCCGCCAGGATCGCCGCGCGCAGTTCGACCGGCAGCCGCTGCCCGAAGACCTCGCGCCACCGGCCATCGGCGACCGCACCCTCGAGCTGGATCGCGCGGTACCAGAGCCAGAGGTGCTCGGCCTTCGGGTTGGCCTCGCGCCAGGCACGCCAGGAATCACGCGGCGGTTCTTGGGTGTGCAGTTCGGAGAGCAGGGTGACCAGCGTGCTGCGCACGAACTCCACCGGCTCGGGGGGCTTGGCGTAGTCGCCGACGAGCACGTCGAACGCGCGCGGATCACCGGTCTGGGCCAGCACGCGACGGCCTTCGATCTGGCGATTCAGCGACGGGCGCTTCTTGAAGGACTGGTAGCGAGCGAAGGCGTCGTCGTAGGACTCCTGAGCTGGGGCGACCGCGGCGGCAAGGCCGGTGAATGCCCAAGCGATCGCGGCGGCGCGGCTTTTCTCGAAGTTCATTGGTAGATCCTTATCCTTCCCCTCGCCGTGGGCGAAGGGATAGTTCAAGAC
>DAIMFJ010000010.1:28327-36764 GCA_036724695.1 Planctomycetota bacterium | reverse complement strand
CCGTGGCGACCGCGGCCGGCGGCGGGCCGTTCGCGGCGCCGCTGGCGTTCGGGGCGCTCGGAGCGTTGGCGTTGGCGCCGGCGTTCGGGCAGGACTGGTTGCAGGCCGAACGGTTCGGCGTCGTCGTGCCGCCCTTGTTGCTGGTGGTGTCGCTGCAGTTGCTCGGTGGCGAACGCGGGTTCGTCTGGCGGGCGTTGCTGGTGTTGCTACTGGCGGCGCTGGCGCCGACGTTCCATGCGCATGGCGTACTGGTCGGGATCGCGTTGTGGCCCGCGGTCGCCGGGGCGGCGACGCGCAGTGGCCGGATGGGGGGGGGCTGGGCTGGCTTGGTGGCGTTGGGGGGCGCGGCGGTGGCGGTGGCGGGTTGGTGGTACGGCGGTTGGCACGGCGCGGCGGATGCGACCGTGCACAAGCTCGGCGACGGCACGGCGCAGCGGCTGTGGGGACTGCTCGAGGAGTTCGGGCGGCCGTGGCTCGAACTGTGGCGCGACAGCCGCCACGACGAACGTGCGTTCGGCGCGCTCGGGCTGGTGTTGGCGGCGGCCTTGCCGTGGCTGCCGAAGCGACCCGACGCGGCGCCGGCCGACCGCTGGTGGAGTTGTGTGCTGTTCGGGCTGCTGGTGGTCGGGTTCGCGGCGGTGTACCTGCCGTCGGACACCGCCGGCGATGCGCGGCGAGCGCTCGGCTACGGCGCTTTCCTGCTGCCCGTCGGCTTGTGTGGAGTGGTCGCGGGCCGCTTCGGGCGCGAAGTCTGGGCGATCGGCCTCGGCGCGACCGTCGTGCTCGGCTTGCAGGACTGGTGGCACGGGGATCGGCTCCTGCGGCATGCGCGCGTCGAAGCGGCGCGGGTGGCGGCGGCGGTGGCGCTGCCGGCCGAACTCGACGCCGGCACGCGGGCGGCGTTGTCGCCGTATGCGGACCTGGCGGTCCAGCAGCGGCACATGGAGGCGGGGATCGTGCCGACGCCGAACGCGGCGTTCGTCGAAGTGGCGCAGACGTCCTCGGATCAGCCGGCGAACCCTGGCTATGGGGTGGTCACCGGTGGTTCGCCGATCGAAGCGCACGGTTCGGTGCGGCAGAGCCTGGTCGGCGAGCCGATCGGCGCAGTGGTGGTCGTCGCGGTCGATGGCACTGGGCGACGGTTGCGCGGCGCGACGTTGTTGGCGAGTTCGGGCGGCTTGGGCGCGATGCCGTTCAGGGTCAGCTGGAGCGACGCCTGCGCCGAGGGCACCCGGCTGGTCGTGATGGCGTTCCTGCCGGGCAGTGGCACGTTCGCGCGGCTGTCGGGACCGAGCCTTGTCAGCGGCGGGAAACTGCTCGAACCAACCGCCGGAGGATAGTCGTTACCCTTTGTCGGAAAGGGATTTTGGCATCCTCTGGACCTTAAGTCGAGGGCCATGGGTGCCGATGCAGGGGCGAACCGGCCGCTCCCGTTGCGGCCCCGAACATGGCCTCTCTCGTCTTCTCCGGGTTGCCGCTCAGCCGCGGCGTGAGCTCCGTCGTGCGCCGCGCCGACGGTTGCGGCAGCGCCACGGCCCACGGAGGTCGGCGATGAGCGATCGGCACGCCGATCTGGAGGCGGCGCTGGCGGCGCGTTCGCGGTTCCTGGCGGCGGCCAGCCACGAGATCCGCACGCCACTCAACGCGATCGCCGGGCTGACCGAACTGGTGCTCGATGGGGCCCTGCCGGTGGACGCTCGCGAGCACCTGCAGACGATCCAGCGCGCCAGCCAATCGCTGCTGGCGATCGTCGACGGGTTGCTCGACTTCGCGAAGATCGAGGCTGGCCGACTGGAGCTGGTACCGAGCGACGTCGATCTGCGGCAGTTGCTCGCCGACACGGTGCGCACGTTTGCGCTGCAGGCCGAAGCCAAGGACCTGGATCTGGTCGTCGACGTGCACTGGAACGTGCCCGATCTGGTGCGCGCGGACGCATCGCGGCTGCGCCAGGTGGTCGCCAACCTGGTCGGCAACGCGATCAAGTTCACCAGCAGCGGCGAGGTCGTGGTCAGTGCCGCGGTCGAAGGTGGGCGGGTGGCGTTCGCGGTGCGCGACACCGGGATCGGCATCGACAAGGAGCAGGTCGAGCGCATCTTCGATCCGTTCCGGCAGGCCAGTGCCGACACGGCGCAGCGGTTCGGCGGGACGGGGCTCGGCCTGTCGATCAGTCGCATGCTGGTCGGGTTGTGGAACGGGCGGTTGTCGGTGTTCAGCGAGCCGGGGATCGGCAGCCGGTTCGTGTTCGACCTGCCGATCGCGTTCGGCATCGTCGAGGCGCTGCCGCCGCCGCCGCGTGGCGCGCGCGCATTGGTGGCGGTCGCCCACAATGCGCAGGCGATGGCGGTTGCCCGCATGCTCGAGGCGTGGGGGTGTGAGGTGCGTGTCGTGCGGCCCGAACAGGCCGGCGATGCGCTCGAAGGCGCGGCGGTGCCGTTCGACTTCGTGGTCGGCCAGGATTGCGCGGTGCAGTGGCGACGGCGAGGCGTCAAGGTGCACGCTGGGCGGGCGGCGGTGGTGCTGCTGTTGCCGCCGTCGCAGCTGGCGGCTGGTGTCGAGTGCGTGGCCGGACAGGGACTCTCGGGGTTCGTCGGTTGGCCGTGTGCGTACCACGAACTGCGGCGCGAATTCGAGATCGCGATCGGCCTGGCCGTGCGGCCGGACCCGCTGGCACACCGCACTCCGTCGTTGGGGCCGGCAGGGCGGCGGTTGCGCGTGTTGGTCGCCGAGGACAACGTGCTGAACCAGCGGCTGATCGCGGCGGTGCTGCGGCGCGCTGGGCACGAGCTCGTGCTGGTCGGGGACGGCTTGGCCGCGGTCGAGGCTTGCGGGGGTGAGGAGTTCGACCTGGTGTTGATGGACCTGCAGATGCCGCGGTTGGACGGCTTCGAGGCGGCGCGCCGGATCCGCGGCCGGGAGGCTGGCAGTGGCCGGCGCACCCCGATCGTCGCGCTGACGGCGAATCTCGGGGCCGGCGAGGCGTGCGCGGATGCCGGGATCGACGCGGTGTTGACCAAGCCGATCCTGCCGGGCCAGTTGCTGGCCAGATTGGCGGGGTTCGTCGTCGACACTGCAGCGCCGCGTTCGTGACGTTGCGCGGCCGCGGGTATGTTGGCGGCCAATGTCCGACGTCTCGGTGATCTGGGCGTATCGCCGCACCGGCAAGTTCGCGTTCCATGTCTTGACCGGCGCGCTCGGCGCGACCGCGGACGTGGCCGAGGTGCCGATCGAATTCGCGAACGGGCCGGCGGCCGTGGTCACGGCGGTGCAGTCGGCGTTGGCGGCTGGGGCCAAGGTCGTGCTGGTCGGCTGGTCGTTCTACTCGCCGGACTTCCGGCAAATGGCCGCCGAACTCGCCGAAGTGCGCGCAGCACTCGGGGCGGCGCCGGTCGTGCACGTGGTCGGTGGCGTGCACGCGTCGGCCGAGCCGGCCGCGACGTTGCAGGCGGGCTTCGATCTGGTCGCGATCGGCGAGGGCGAACGGCTGGTCGTCGAACTGGTGCGGGCGCTGCGTGCTGGTGGTGATGCGCGCGGCGTGCCCGGGGTGGCGTGGCGCGACGCGACCGGAGTGGTGCAGCGCAATCCGCGCGGCGAGCGGATCGCGCTCGACGAGTTCCCGCCGTTCGGGCCGCGGCACGCCCGTTACGGGCCGATCGAGATCACGCGCGGGTGCATCTACGCGTGCCGGTTCTGCCAGACGCCGTACTTCGCGGGGGCGAACTTCCGCCACCGTTCGGTCGACAACGTGCGCGAGTGGGTTCGCTACGTGGTTGCGCGCGGCTTCCGCGACCTGCGCTTCCTGACGCCGACGTCGCTCAGCTACGGCACCTACGGACCCGAACCCGACCTCGGCGCGGTCGAGCTGCTGCTCGCGGCGGTCCGCGACGAGATCGGCCCGCAGCGGCGGTTGTGGTTCGGCACCTTCCCGAGTGAAGTGCGGCCCGAGCACGTGACGCCGGCGGCGCTGCAGCTGTTGCGGCGGTACGTCAGCAACCGTGCCCTGATCCTCGGCGGCCAGTCCGGCAGCGATCGGGTGCTCGCCAAGAGCAAGCGCGGCCACGATGCGGCCACCGTCGAGCGCGCCGCGGTGCTCTGCCTCGAGCACGGCTTCGTGCCGCACGTCGACTTCCTGTTCGGCATGCCGGGGGAGGAGGCGGTCGACGTCGACGCCACGTTCGCCTTGATGGACCGCCTCGTCGCGCGCGGCGCCAAGGTCCACGGCCACACCTTCCTGCCGCTGCCCGGCACCCCGTTCCGACGCGCGGCCCCCGGCGCGCTCGATGCCGAGCGCCGACGCCAACTGCGCCACCTCGCCTCGCGCGGCCAACTCTACGGCCAGTGGGAGCAGCAGGAGCAGACCGCCAAGGAGCTGGCCGCGGGCCGCGACCACGCACCATGACCGATTGCGCCCCGCCGCGGCCGTCCTACCCTCCCCCCATGCTCTGAGCCCTCAACTCCCCGCGCCGGATCGCGGTCGTGATCCTGGCCACCCTCGCCGGCTGGGCCCTCCAGCACTTCGCCGCCCTCGACGGCGCCCTGCTGATCGCCCTCCTCCTCGGCATGCTCGCCGCCAACTTCGTTCCCAGCGGCCCCTGCGCAGTTCCGCCCCGCCGCAACTAACCGCGGCCTGCGCATACCTCACCCGGTCCCGTTTGCGCATCGATGCGCATAAGCTACCAATCTGAAATCGCTTACGAACGCCGACTTCGATCCGTAGTGCAACGCAGGTGGGCCGCCACGCGCATTCGGGAGCGGCGCGTACGGCCGCACCGGATTTACACCAAGGCGCTGCACCAAGCCTTGCGGTCGGAAATCGTAAACGCATCAGCCGCAGTCGTTTGCGACGGCGCTTGCGCAAACGGGACCGGGTGAGGTATGCGCAGGGGTCAGACGTTGAAGCGGAAGTGGAGGACGTCGCCGTCCTGGACGACGTATTCCTTGCCCTCGATCCGGTAGACGCCCTTCTCGCGGGCAGCGGCGACGCTGCCGCAGGTGACGAGGTCCTTGTAGGAGACGGTCTCGGCCTTGATGAAGCCGCGTTCGAAGTCGGTGTGGATGACGCCGGCGGCCTTGGGGGCGGTGTCGCCGGCGCGGATGGTCCAGGCGCGCACTTCCTTCTCGCCGGCGGTGAAGTAGGTGCGCAGGCCGAGCAGGTGGTAGGTGGCGCGGATCAGGGAGCCGACGCCCGACTCGGCGACGCCGAGGTCGGCGAGGAAGGCCTTGGCGTCCTCGGGCGACAGCTCGACGAGGTCGCTCTCGATCTGGGCGCTGATGACGATGGCCTCGCAGGCGAGGTGGCTCTTGGCGTAGTCGCGGACCTTCTGGACGTAGGGGTTCTGGTCGGCGGTCGCGAGCTCGCCCTCCTTGACGTTGCAGGCGAAGATCGTCGGCTTGGTGGTCAGCAGCTGGAACTGCCTGGCCAGCTCCTTCTCGTCGTCGGTGAGGTCGGCGAGCAGAGCGGGCTTGCCCTGGTCGAGGGCCTTCTCGACCTTCTCGAGCACCGGCAGTTCGGCGATCGCCTCCTTGTCGCCGCGCTTGGCCTGCTTCTGCTGGCGGTCGAGGCGCTTCTGCACCGACTCGAGGTCGGCGAGGATCAGCTCGGTGTTGATGACCTCGATGTCACGGATCGGGTCGACACTGCCCGAGACGTGGTGGATGTCGACGTCCTCGAAGCAGCGCACGACCTGCACGATCGCGTCGACCTCGCGGATGTGGCTCAGGAACTTGTTGCCGAGCCCTTCGCCCGACGCCGCGCCGGCGACGAGTCCGGCGATGTCGACGAACTCGATCGCCGCCGGGATCACGACGTTGGTCTTGGCGATCTTCTGCAGCACGTAGAGGCGCTCGTCCGGCACCGTCACCACGCCGACGTTGGGGTCGATCGTGCAGAACGGGTAGTTCGCCGCCTGCGCCTTCTGGGTGCGCGTGACGGCGTTGAACAGCGTCGACTTGCCGACGTTGGGGAGACCGACGATGCCGGCGCGAAGACTCATCGGCTGCTCACCACCTGCGCGATCGCCTTGGTGAGGGCCGGCACGACCTCGAACGCATCGCCGACGATGCCGTAGTCGGCGACCTTGAAGATCGGCGCATCGGGGTCCTTGTTGATCGCCACGATGGTGCGCGCGGTGCGCATGCCGGCGAGGTGCTGGATCGCGCCGCTGATGCCGATCGCGATGTACAGCTGCGGTGCCACGACCTTGCCGGTCTGGCCGACCTGCTCGCGGTGCGGACGCCAACCCGCGTCGACGACCGCGCGCGAGGCCCCGACCGCCGCCACACCCGGCCCGAACGCCGCGGCGAGCTCTTCGACGAGCTTGAAGTGCTCGGCTTCCTTGAGGCCGCGGCCGCCGGCGACGACCACCTTGGCCTCCTGCAGCGGCGTGCTGCCACCAGCCGCCGCCAACACTTCCTTGACGACCGCCAGCAGGTCGCCGGCCGGCGCCGCGACCTTGGTGACCGGCGCCGCACCGCCGCTCGCGGCGGCGGCGAAGTTGTTCGGCCGCACGGTAGCGCAGAACACCGGCTTGGTCGACTTCGCGGTCAGCATCGCCTTGCCGGCGAACACCGGCCGCTTGGCGACGAACGCGCCACCCTCGAACGACAGGCCGACGACGTCCGTCGCGACACTGCCACCCAGCAGCGCGGCGACCCGCGGCAGCAGGTCCTTGCCCATCGCCGTGTGCGCCATCAGCACGGCGTTGCCGCCGTTGGCCGGAACCTGCGCGGCGATGGCCTTGGCCCACGCGTCGCCCGAATACTGCGCGAACGCCGCGCCTTCGATCGCGACGACCTGGGCCACGCCGCTCTTGGCGAGTTCGGCACACGCGGCATCCAGCCCGTTGCCACAGGCGAAGGCGACCACCTTGCCACCGTTCGCGCCCGCGAGTTGCAGGGCGGCGGTGACGACTTCGAGCGAAGGGCGCTTGAGCTGGCCCCCGCGGACTTCGGCGATGACGACGATGTTGCTCATGATGTGCTCCGGGGGGTGCTCAGAGGGCCTTGGCTTCGTTGCGGAGGGCTTCGATCAACGCCGGCACGGCGTCGGCGCCCTGGCCGACGATGCGACCGGCCGGCCGCGCCGGCGGCAGCGCCAGCGAGACGACCTCCATGCCGACCGGCGGCAGCACCGCCGGCTTCTCCTCGTACGGCTTCTTCTTCGCCGCCATGATGCCCTTGAGGTTGGCGTAGCGCGGTTCGTTGAGCCCCTTCTGGCAGCTGATCACCGCCGGGGTCTTGCAGGTCACGACTTCGCGCGCGCCTTCGATGTCGCGCTCGGCGGTGAACACGCCGTTCTCGAGGGTCAGCTTGGCGACCTCGGTCACGCACGCGAAGCCGAGCCGCGCGGCCAGGTTCGCCGGCAGCTGGTTGTTGTCCGAATCGACCGCCTGGCGGCCGCAGAACACCAGTTGGCACGGCACGGTCTGGATCCACGCCGCCAACGCCTCGGCGGTGCTGGTGCCGTCGTACTGCCACTGGTCGGTGGTCAGCAGCACGGCCTTGTCCGCACCGCGCGCCAACGCATCCTGCAGCTCCTTCTTGGCGTCCTTGCTGCCGATCGTCACCACGGTGACGCTGCCCGCCCCGAGCTGCTCCTTGGTGCGGAGCGCCTGCTCGAGGGCGAACTCGTCGTAGGCGTTCAGTTCGAACTGCACGCCTGCCGGGTCGATCGACTTGCCGTCCGCGGCGATCTTGATCGCCGTGTCCGTGGCGGGAACACGCTTGATGCAGACTACGATGTCCATGGGCTTTCGGGTCGTTGGGCCAGCCGCGGGGCGGGCGTTCGCAAAATCGGGCGAGCAGTCTAGCCGGGGGCGGGCGTTCGGCAGCTACCCTTTTTGGCGGGGGCGGAACGTCCGGCGGTGCGGCGGATTTCGCCGCGTCGGCGAACTCGCCTTGACGACGGCGCGACCGGGCCAACAATCGCTCCCGTGGCCGCTCCCGCCGAACCCCGTTCCCGCCCCGGCAAGGGCCGGAAACTGCTGCTGCTGGCCGCCGCGCTGCTCCTGGCGCTGGTTGCGGTCGAGGGGCTCTACCGCCTGCTCGGACCGGCCAGAACCCCTGGCAAGGGCGTGATCTACGCCGCCAACGGGCAGGAAGTGCCGCTCGGCGAGATCGTCGCCGCGCTGACCCGGGTCGAGCAGGCGTTCAGTGACCTCAACCGCGGCCTCGTGCCGCCGTTCGGCAAGCTGCAGGCCGGCGTCAAGATGCGCATGGGCTACCAGCCGCCGTCGCGCTGGGACTACTTCGACGCCAACGGCTGCGTGGCGGTCGACACCAATTCGCTGGGCTTCCGGGACGAGGAGTTCGCGGTGCAGAAGGCGCCTGGCGAGCTGCGCATCCTGTGTCTGGGCGATTCGCTGACCTACGGCCAGGGCGTGCGCCTCGACCTGACCTGGCCCCAACGACTCGAAGCGCAATTGCGGCGCGAACGTGGCGG
>DAIMFJ010000010.1:10994-28317 GCA_036724695.1 Planctomycetota bacterium | reverse complement strand
CGCTTCCAGGTCGACGAAAGCCGCAAATTCGCCGTGGGCGACGAAGTGCTCGACCGGCTGGAGGCCGACGGCGTCGCCGTCAACCGCACCGACGGCGCCCGCGTCAACACGCCGGACGGCTACGACCGCTGGGTCGCCGAGCACGGCATCCTGTTCGCCCCGGACGTGGTGGTCGTCGGTTTGTGCCTCAACGACCTGGGGCCGGTCGACATGCTGACCTACGACGCGGTGCCCCTGCAGCCGGTGCTCGGTGGCTGGTCGCGCTTGCTCGACAGTGCGGTGCAGGCCTGTCGACAGCGACAGGCGCGCCTGCAGAAACGCGACTATGCGGCACGGATCCGCGACAAGCCCGCCGCCTGGAACGGCACGCAACGCGGTCTGTTGGCATTGCGCGATCTGCTCGCGGCGCGCAACATCCCCTTGCTGGTCGCGATCTTCCCGATGATGTGCCAGCTCGAACCCGAGCTCTATCCGTGCACCGAGGTGCACACGATGGTCGCCGAGTTCTGCGGCGGCAATGGCATTGCGTGCATCGATCTGCTGCCCGATTTCCTGGGTCGCGCCGAACAGGATCTGTGGGTGCATCCCACCGACCAACATCCCAACCACGTCGGGCACGCGCTGTTCGCGACCCGCATCCACGACCACCTGACCGCGGCCGGCTGGCTCGGCGAGCGATGACATGACGATCACCTACGAAACCCTGCAGACGCCCGCGCTGCTGATCCACCTCGATCGGTTGCGGCACAACATCGCGCGCACCATCGCGCTGTGCGGCAGCGTCGAGCGCTGGCGCCCGCACGTGAAGACCTGCAAGGTGCCCGAAGTGCTCGACGAACTGCTCGCCGCCGGCGTGCGGCAGTTCAAGGTCGCGACGACGCGCGAAGCCGCGGTGCTGCTCGCGCAGGCCAGGGAGCCGATCGACGTGCTGGTGGCGATCGCGCACCGCGGTGCCAATCTCGAACGCATCGTCGCGCTGGCGCGCGCGTTCCCGCGGCATCGGCTGGCGATGATCAGCGAAGAACCAGCACACGCGGCGGCGGTGGCGGCCGCCGGGCTCGGCGTGTTCGTCGACGTCGACCCGCATTGGGGGCGGTCGGGCATCCCGATCGAGCAGGGTTCGCGCATCGGCGCGGTCGCCGCGGCCGCCGGCGCGCATTGGCGCGGGCTGCATTGTTACGAAGGCCACCTGACGGCGAATTCACCCGCCGAACGGCAGGTCGCGGCCGAACCGATCCACACCGCACTGTGCGAACTGGCACAGCGCCTCGCGGCCCGCGAACTGGTCACCAGCGGCACGCCGGGCTTCGTCGCGGCCCTGGCGTTCGCCGGGTTCGACGCGTTCGCCCATGCGGTGAGTCCGGGCACGGTGACCTATTGGGACGCGCGCAGCGCCGAACTCGGCATCGCCGGCTACCGCCCGGCGGTCGAGGTCCTCGCACGGGTCGTCAGCCGGCCCAGCGACCGGCAGGCGACGGTCGACGCCGGCAGCAAGGCGATCGACGCGGCGGCCGGCGAACCGGTCGTGGTCGTCGTCGGCGCCGCGCACCTGCGGGCGAAGCGACCCAGCGAGGAGCATCTGCCGCTGCTCGCCGACGAGGGCCAGGCCCCGCCGCTCGGTGCCTTGTTGCACCTGATACCGCGCCACGTCTGCCCGACGGTCAATCTCGCCGACGAAGCGGTGCTGGTCGACGGCGGCGTGATCCGCGCGATCGTGCCGGTGCGTGCGCGTGGTCACGAGACGTGGGCGGGGGGTGTCGCCAGTGAGCTGGGCCGGTGAGCGAAGGTCGGCGAAGGGGGTCAAACGGCCGCCGTGGGATGCGGCTTGTGCGGACTCCAATCGACACACGTGCGGGCCATTCACCGGCGACACCTGGCTCGCATGGCAGGGGTGAATCACGGCCTGGTTCGCGACCCTGGTGCAGCACCGAGTCACCCTCACCTCTCCCCCGCGAACTGTCGTGCAAGGATGCCGCCGGGAGTTTCGTTGCAAGCTGATTGAAGATTCGTTCAGATCGGGTAGTCTTCAACTGCGGCCTGGATGAGGCTGCGACGGATTCTGCGGGCCCGCCGGAAAGAGGCCCGCCGGAAAGAGGCCCGCCGGAAAGGGGTTTGGAAGACCTATGCCCTCCTTGCGTTCTCTGATCGCTTGTTTGCTCGCCATGCTTGCTGTTGTCGGCCATTCGACAGCGCAAGGCGGCGTCTGCGCAACGTGCTCGGCGATTCCTTCTCTGGGTGCACCTGTGAACGACGCGTGCACGCTTGTCGTGGTTGCATTCCAGCGCCACGACTCTGGAACCTGTACCCTGAACCCTGCGCCGAGCTGCGTACCCCACGTCAACTGCCTCTTCTCGTTCACTGTGTCGGTGACGGACAGGGGATGCGGGGTGCTCTACTGGTCACGTCACTGCACGCAGCTCGTGGATTCCTGGGGCAACCCTGTCGGCTTGGAGTCCTGCGGAGGCCCCACGTGGTTTCCGAACCCGACGGTCGTCACTAACTATCCAGTTTCTTGCGGCAAGAGGGAGTCCATCAAGTTCGAGCGCATCGCCGCAGGAAACTCACAGGTGATTGCTCAGCCAAGCGGCTCCTGCACTGCTTGCCCTGCGCAGTCCGACAACGGTGGAGATTGACCCTGTGCGCAGGTACTTCTTGCTTGGTGTCCCACTCGCTGCTGGAGTTGGGTTCTGGCTGGCATTGTGGGGGGCGGATCTCCCCCCACAGGCTGCCGGGGTACAACACGATCCGAGTGCGATGGGGGCCAATTTCGTCCATGGCGCCGTTAGTCCCCAGGCTGCAGTCCCGGAAGTGGAGACGTCTGCGGAGCCTTTCGCCGCAAGGCGCGCAGAAGAACCTGTCGAAGCCGTGCCCTGGACAGAGCGGGCTCGCCAGCGCTTGGCGTCCACCTGGTCGTTGGGGGACGGTGGGTACGAGGCGCTGGCGGGCGGGATCCGCAGGGTGCTGGAAACCGTCGAAGGAGCAAATGCGCTCGTGGTCCGGATGCCGACGGTCGACCAGTTGCAGAAGGACCTGTCGATCAATCATTCAGGAAGAGCGCTGTCGGCCGCCGAGGTCTCCCAGCTGCAAGAGCTCCTCGACGACTACGGTCGCCGACTCAGCGATTGCCAACGCGATCGCTATCTTGCATCGAACATAGGCATGATGGACGCTATCGCTGCAAGGGATTTCGTAGAGAAGCCCAATGGTGCCGATCCAGAGGGCATCGAACGACAGACGATATTGAAGGCACGTGAGTTGTTCACGGCCAACCCCGGCGACTTCAACATCGCCGAGGTGCCCGGTGCTCACCTCGGCCACAACCGCCTGATCTTCATGACGCGAGAGAAGTACCCGGAGTACTTCACCGCAGTCGACGCCGAGAAGATGACGAGGGCGGAGTATGAAGTCGCCATCCGCACGTTCTTCCTTGGGATTGGACGTCGTTGATCGGGCCGACGGAGAGCTGACCACGAAATGTCGTCCTCAGGGCTCCGGTAGCGCCGCGCTGGCCGCCGTTCAGAGCGCGCGCGCCGGTCGGAACCCGTAGAACGAGTTGCGCTCGGCGGGTGCGGCCTGCGTGCGCAGCTGTGGGGTCGGCGCGGGGTTCGTGAACCACGAACCACCGCGCAGCACGCGGTCGGTGCCGACTGCGGCGTCGCACCACTCCCAGACGTTGCCGAGCATGTCGAACAGGCCGAACGCATTGGCAGCCCGGCCGGCGACCGGGCGCGGGGCGTCGCCGGCATTGAGGTGGAACCAGGCGTGCGTGGCGAGCGTGTTGGGGTCGCGCCAGGGGCCGTCGGCGGCGGCGAGATTGCCGCGCGCGGCGAATTCCCACTCGGTTTCGGTGGGCAGGCGGAATCCGAACCGTAGACAGTATTGCTGCGCCTCGTGCCAACTGGCCTGCGCTGGCAGGGTGTCGTCGTCGGGTTGCGTCGGCGCGCCTGGGCCCGCGAAGTCCTTCGTGTAGCTCCGCCATTGCGCGGCCGTCAACTCGGTCTCGGCGAGCAGGAACGGCGGCTCGGCGGGGATCCGCACGAACACCACGCCGCTGCGCGGGTCGCGCAGGCGACGGCCTGGGTTGGTCGGGTCGAGCTGTTCCCAGGTGTTCGGAGAGGCATGGGCGGAGAGCCGCGCCACCATGGCCTCGGTGAGTTGCGGTTCCTGCTGGCACGCGCCGACGAACAGGCCGGCGAGGGCCAGCGCGGTGGACTGCAGACGCCTGGTGAGCATGCCGCGAGCTTATCCCACGACGGAGCGTGTTCAGACCGAATCGAGGCCGTCGACGAACAGCACCGGCGGTTCGCCGCGGTACGAGTTCGCCATCGGGCCTGGGATCGGCACCAGTTCGACGAGCGAGGCACCGAGCAGTGTCGCCAACCGGGTGCGGTATGGCGGTTGCAGCACGGCTGCGTGGGTCTGGCCGAGCACGTGCAGGCCCGCCTGCAGCAGGCGGGCCACTTCGGCGTCGTCGCCGCCGACCTCGTGCCAGGTGTCGTGCAGGTCGGCGCCTTTGCCACAACACGCGTAGGCGACGATCCGGCCGTTCCGTTCGCGGACCAGGGTGTGCAGGCCAGGGGTCGTCAACAGGCCCGACATGTCGTGCTGGGTGCGTTCGATGCGCCACGGCTTCTGCGTGTGCAGGCGCTGCAAGGCGGCGTGGTCGGCAGGAACGGCTTCACGCACGCCGTGCAGGTCGGGATGCGGGCGGCGGGCCAGCATCAGCATGGTCTCGGGCTCGGTGGCGGCGAAGCCGTGCCGTTCGTAGAGGCACGGTCGTTCGGCCCAGAGCAGGACCTGGTCGGCGTCGGCGGCGAGGTCGGCGAGGGCGGCAGTCAGAACCGCCGAAGCCAAGCCCGATCCGCGGCGGTCGGGGGCGGTGGCGACACTGCCGAGCAGGGCGCAGCGGAACACACCGGACTGACCGTGCGCCAGCACGACGCGCGCCGCGCAGTGGCTGACCAACCGGTCGTCCTCGAAGACCGCGTAGAAGCGGCCCGAGCCGTCGCTGCGATACAGCTGCGGCCACGTCTGCTGCACGCCGTAGAACGCGTCCGGCAACAGCCAGGCGTCGAGTTGCGGCAGGTGCGGCTGGATGGCGCGCCGATCCAGGCGCTGCACCTTGACGCCGGACTGGATCGAGGTCATTGCAGGTGGGCGCGGAACGCTTGTTCGAGTTGGCGGCGCAGGTCCATCGCCGTGACGAAGCCGGCGTCGGCGGTGCGCATCGCATCGGCGAGCTGGTCGGCGTCCTGGGCAGGCGCCAGCCGCTTGTGCTCGGCGACCAGCTCCTCGAGCGAGTCGAGCAGGCGCCGGAACTCGCCGGCCTGGCTGGTGCCGGTCGGCGCGACGGCCGTGGCCGGCGCCTGGGCCGGCAGGACGACGGGGGTTTCGATCGCCATGGCGCTCACCGCAGGAAGCCCTGCAAACTGGTCTGCACGACGCGCGCGCTGACCTGCAGCGCTGCCTGGTAGGCCATGTCCTGGCGTTGCAGTTCGAGGATCGACTCGGCGAGGTCGGAGTCCTCGACCAGCGACAGCGACTCGGTCCGCGACACGCGCAGGCCTTCGACGCGGTTGCCGATCGCGTCCATGCTCGAGCTGCGGAAGCCGAGTTCGCGCACGCCGTCGAGCACGGCGTCGTGCGCGGTCTCGATCTCGGTCATCATCTGCGCGATGCGGTCGCGGACCACGTCGTCGGCCAGACCCGCGTCGTTGCGGAGCAGGTCGCGCATCGTGATCAGCGTCGTCAGCGCATCGAAGGTGCCTGGGAACTTGACGTCCTCGGTGCCGGTGCGCGTCAGGTTGCGCACGTCGACGTTCAGCACCGAACCGTCGAGTGCGTCGCGGACGGGGATGCTGGTGTTCGTGAAGTCGCTGACCTCGACGAACGAATCGCCGCCGTCGACCGACAGGTTCGCCTTGGCCGTGAAGGTGCCGCTGGTGGCGGCTGGCACGCCGGTGACCGTCAGCGAGATCGTGCGGCCGTCGGCGGTCGTGAAGGTGCCGTCGGTGACCGGGATCGCGACCGGCGGGCCGCCGCCGATGCGCAGCGTGCCGGGGGCGCTGGTGAACGCGAAGTCGAGGGGGCCGACCGCGTTGCTGGTGCCGCGACCGAGTGCGATCGTGTCGGGGGTGTCGGTGTGCAGGCCCGCGAACGTCACTGCCAGCGAGCCGAAGCCGACGCCGGTGTCGCCGCGACCGGCCGGCCGCGCGCCGGTCGGGGTGGCGCCGCTCGGTGACGTGAACGCGGTCGGACCGCGGTCGCGCTGCAGGAAAATGCGGTCGCCGGGCATGTTCAGTTCGGTGCGCACGCCGGGTGCGACCTCGACGTCGAGGCTGTCGCCGTTGCCGCGGTAGACCGCGCGCGAGCGCCCGTCGGCGGAGACGATCTCGAACGGCGCGCTGCCGTTCTCGGTGCCACCGAACAGGAAGCGGTCGCCGCGCCGGCTGTTGCCGATGCCGACCATCTGGCTGAGCAGCTGCTCCATCTCGGCGCCGATGCTCTGGCGATCGGCGGAGCTCAGCGTGCCGTTGGCGGCCTGCGTGGTCAGTTCGCGGACGCGCTGCATCACCGCCGCGGCGTCCTCGCGCGCGGCCGCGCCGGTGTCGAGCGTTTCGCGGGCCCGCGCCACGTTGTCGCTCATCTGCGCCAGGTTGCGCAGATCGTTGCGCAACGGCAGGATGCGCAGCGTCGCCGCCGGGTCGTCGGACGCCCGATTGACGCGCCGACCCGTGGCGATCTCCTGCTGCAGCTGCGAGTAGCGGGACAGCCCGCGCTGCACGTCCTGCAGCGCGCGCGAGTACATCATCGTCTGCGTGATGCGAAGACTCATCGCTCACCTCCCCAGGTTGATCAGCGTGTCAGTCATCTCCTGCGCGATCTGCAGGAACCTGGCCGCGGCTTCGTAGGACTGCTGGAACTTGACCATGTCGACCATCTCCTCGTCGACGTTGACGCCGGACACGGCTTCGCGTTCGGCCTGCAGCTGGTTCATCAGCTGGTTCTGGGCCGTCAGCGTGCTCTGCGCGGCGCTCGCCTCGAAACCGATGTCGCCGACCAGGTCCGCGTAGAAGTCCTCGAGCGTGTTGGTCTGCAGGGCGTCGAGGTTGAGACCGCGCAGAGCCTGCATGCGATCGAGGTTGCTGGCGTCGCCCGAAGCGAGACCGATGCCTGCCGCGAGCCGGTCTGGGTTGTTGCGCAGGTCGGCGGCGACGTCGATGTCGGCGGCGCCCGAGCCGGTGAAGAACGAGTTCATGCCGACGGCGACCAGCAGGTCCGAGGTGTCGCTGTCGGCCATCGCGTCGAGCGTGAAGACGTTGCCGGCGGTACCGGAGACCTCGCCGGGGCCGAACGACACCACGATGCCGTTGCCGAGTTCGATCGGCTTGCCGGGTTCGTAGCCGGAACCGACGTCGAGGCTGGTCACGAAGCGACCGGCACCGTCGAACACGTCGACCTTGAGGTTGTCGGTCTGCCCGATCACGCCGTCGCTGGCCGGGGCGAAGGTGAAGCGTTCGTTGTCGGTACCCGAGTACTCGCCTTGCACCGCGACTTCGATGCCGTGGTCGCGGCCGTTGGTGGTCGTGGTCGCCAGTGAGAGGGCACCGAGCACGGCACCAGGACCGACGTTGGCGAGGCCGAGCTGCGACGTGCTGCCGCCCTGGGCGCTCTGCAGCACCAGGCGATCGCCGACCGAGCGCGCGGTCGCCGCACCACCGAGGTCGGCGTTGATCGCCGTGGCGAGTTCCTCGGCGGTGACCGCGGACAGCTGCTGGAACTCGTTCGCGTTCAGCGTCACGTTGGTGACCACGGGCGCGGCGGCAGTGCCGGTGGTGACCGCGAGGGTGACCGGGAAGGTCTGGCCGCTGAGGTCGTACGGACCGGCCTGCGTGCTGCCGACCGACGGGAACACTCCGCCGAACGTGCCGGCGTCGTCGGGGTTCGGATCGAGACGCGGCGAGAAGTCGAAGCCGTAGCCCGAATCGGCGGCGACGCGCAGGCGACCGGTCGGATCGACGCTCGCGTTCAGGTGGTCGATGCCGTTCAGGGCGGCGGCGACGTCGCGCAGCGACATCGTCGTCGGGTCGATCGCCAGGCGCGTGCGGGTCATCTGTCCGGTCGCCCGGTCGGTGACCGAGATCGCCAGTTCGCCGCGCTGCACGTCGAACAGGAACCCCGACTGCGACAGCAGCTCGTCGCCGGCCTCGCCGTCGCCGTCGCCGTCGACCGCGCCGTAGTTCGACAGCAGGTTGTCGAACGGGCCCGAGCGCGGCATGCCCGTCGAGTGCAGGCGGTTCATCTCCAGGATCAGGTTGCGGGCCAGGTCGTCGATGCGGCTGCCGACGACCGGCACACCGGTGCGCTCCTGGCGCAGCAGGGCGGCGATTCGGCCTTCGCGGATGTTGGCCTCGGTGGTCGAGGCGCCGACGGTGACGCGGGTCGCGTCGGCGGCGGTCTTGCCGACCGCGAGTGCCGAGACGCGATCGCCGGCGACCAGCTGGTGGCCGCCGATCAACAGGTCGAGACTGCCGGACGGGCGCTCCAGCGCGCGCACGTCGACCATCTTGCCGATCTCCTTGACGTGCTGTTCGCGGGTGTCACGCAGGTCGTTCGCGGGCAGGCCGTTCGCTTCGGTGGCGGCGATCTGCTGGTTGAGCGTCGCGATCGCGCCGGCATGTTCGTTGACGGTGCGCACCAGGCCGCGGATCTCCTCGAAGCTGCTGGTGCCGAGTTCGGTCAGCCGCTGCGAGACCATCCGGAACCCCTGGCTCAGCGCGGTGCCGGACTGGATCACGCCGCCGCGCAAGGCGCGGTCGGAAGGGTCGGTCTGCAGTTGGCCGATCGAGCCGAACAAGCCGGCGAGGCTCTCCGACAGGCCGCCGTCCGGCTCGGCGAGGATGCTCTCGATCTCGCTGAGCCGCGTCTGGTCGAGTTCGGCGGCGCCGAGCAGCGACATCTGCATCTGCAGGCGCCGTTCGAGGCCGTCGTTGGTCAGCCGGCCGATCCGCGCGACGTCGACGCCGTTGCCGATCTGGTGGCCGCCGGCGATCGTGTACGGGAGCGCCGACGCCAGTTCGATGCGTTGGCGCGAGTAGCCGACGGTGTTGGCGTTGGCGATGTTGTTGCCGGCGGTCTGCATGCCGAGGCGGGAAGCCGTCAGCGCGCGCAAGCCAGAACCGAGTCCGAATCCGAAGCTCATGGGGGCTCTCCGTGTCAGATCCTGCCGTCGAGGAGGCTGCCGGCGCGGGGGACGCCGAGGCCATAGCCACTGCGCGTGCGCGCGTGGCGGTCGTAACCGGTGGTGGTCGCCGCGGCCGCACCGGCGGCGGCGGCGAGCGTCTGTTCCTGTGCGTTCTGCGTGAAGCGCAGCAGGCGCTGGCCGAACGTCACCTCGGCGCGCACCTGGCGCGCCAGTCGCGTGACGTCGTCGGCGGTGCGGCGCAGCGCCTGCGCCTGCGGGCGCGGGAGCGTCGCGCAGAGGCGCGTGACGTTGAGGTGGAGGTCGTCGCTGGCGACGTTGGGAAGCGCCGGCAGCGCGGTGCGCAGTTCGGCGAGGATCGCGTCGCGGGCGGTGGTCTCGTCGGCGATCTGGCCGGCCAGCTGGTCGAGCTCGTCGCTCGGCGCGAGGCGGCTCGGCACCGCCGATGCCCACTGCGTGCGGCGGTTCTGCAGGCCCTGCAGGAGCTGTCGCAACAGGTCGTGGGAGCGGCGGAGCGAGCGCTCGAGACGCAGGATCGCATCAGTGGCGGACATCGATTCCTCCTCGCAGCTGCAGGGTCTCGTGGAGCGGCCGGTAGACAGCGACCTCCTTCGGCGTCGGCGTCGCCGTCAGCTGGCGGTGTCGCTCGAGGTCGCCGAGGATCGTCGAGGCGATGCCGACGCGGCCACCGCGGGCGACCTGGTCGGCGACGTTCTGGTCGAACCAGTCGGCGTAGGTGTCGGCGCCCGGGCCGCTGCCGAACATGCCACCGGAGCCGTCCAGCGACGCCGACGAGCGCATCGTCGACACCAGGGTGCGGACGAACAGCTGTTCGAAGTCGTTGGCGACTTCGGTCGCCTCGGCGCGCTTGCGATCGGCTTCGCCGAGGGGCTTGGCGCCCAGATTGTGCATGCGGACGGCGTCCATCAGCGCACCTCCAGCTCGGCGTGCAGGAAGCCACCCTTGTGCAACGTCACGAACACGTTGACCAGCTGGGTCGGCTTCATGCCGAGTGCCTTCAGGTTGGCGAGCAGGTCGGCGACGGTGGCGCCGCCGCTGATCTGGCGCAGTTCCTGGCTGTGCTCGGTGACCTCGACGTTGCTGCGATCGACACGTTCGGTGGTGCCCGTCGACAGCGGGTTCGGCTGCGACACGTCGGTGTCGGTGGTCACCGCCACGGTGATGTCGCTGAGACCGACGACGCACGGGCTGATCAGCACGCCTTCGCCGGCCAGCACGGTGCCGGCGGCCTGGTCGATGACGATCTTGGCCGGGTTCTCGACCGGTACGCGGACCTCGCCGACGAACGACACCAGCTCGTTGGCGTTGCTCTCCGTGCGCAGTTCCTCCGGCAACTCGATGCGTACCAGGGTCATGTCGACGACGCTGACCTTCGCCGCGGTGCCTTCGAGGGCGCGTTCGATGCCCTTGCCGACCGACATCGCGTTGAACGGGGTCGGGTTGTTCAGGCGGAACTCGATCGCGCCCGATTCGCTGTAGTAGCTGCCCGGGTTGTCGCGGACGACCAGACCCTGGCCGACCAGGTCGGCGGTCACGCTGGTGGCGTTCTTCTCGACCTTGGCCTGGTCGTTGCCGACCACGAAGCCGGGTGCGGACAGCGGCCCGCTGGCGACCACGTACAGTTCGTTGTCGACGCCGCGCAGCTCGCTGCGCTGCAGGTAACCGCCCCGCAGCGACACCGAGTCGGTGATCGAGCTGACGTGCACGTCTAGCGTGGCGCCTTCCTTGGTGAACGGCGGCAGTTCGCAGCTGAGCATCACCAGGGTGGTCGAGCCGCCGACCACGTCCTGGATCGCGACGTTGAGGCCGTTCTGGCGGATCATGTTCAGCATCGCCAGACGCGAGGCGCGATCGCTGGCGCCGTTGGACTTGGTCAGGCCGGTGACGAGGCCGAGGCCGGTCAGCTTGTGCGGCAGCGTGTTGTGCAGCTTGGTGACCTGTTTGATGCGCGGCGACAGCACGGTCTCGCCGACCGCGTTGAACGCGATCGCCTGACGCGGCACGAACGTCGGTACGCGCGGCCCGTCGGGGGCGTTGGCACCGGGAGTGGTGCTCGGCAGCAGCGGCGGCGTGATCTGGGCGACGAGCGAGCCGGCGGCCAGCAACAGGACGGCGAGAATGCGCATGGGGATCAGAACGGCCAGACGGCCCACAGGATGGTGTCGAACAGTTGGCCGACCGGGCCCCGGGTGACCTGGCGGGTGTTGGCGCCGTCGCCGCTGATCGCGATGCGGGCATCGGCGACCTGCGAGCTGGTCACGGTGTTGTCGGTGGTGACGTCGAGGGCACGGACCAGACCACTGATCTTGAGCGTGCGGGTCTCGTCGTTGACCGTGACCTGGCGGGTGCCGGCGATCACCAGATTGCCGTTCGGCTGCACGTCGACGACGATCACCGCGATGCTGGCGCGCACCTCCGATTTGGAGTTCTGCTTGGCCTCGCCGTCGAAGCTGCTCTCCTTGCGGATGTCGATGCGGGGCAGCGCACTGCTCTGGAACGTCTTGTCGCTGAGCGTGAACGCCTCGAGGCGCGCGGCCAGCGAGCTGTCGTTGCTGCGTTCGACCTTGTCCTCGTTCTTGACGCTGGTCGACTCGCGGACCGAGATGGTCAGGATGTCACCGACCTTGCGGGCCCGCAGGTCGTTGACGACCCCGATGTTCGCGGTGCTGGCGACGTAGGGGTTCTGCGCGGTGGCGCCGATGGCGAGCACCGAGACGGCGACGATGGTACGCATGGTCATCTTGGGCCTCACTTGACGACCACCAGTCCGGCGCTCATGACGATGCCGACGATCTGGCGGTTGGAATCGGGATTGGTCAGGGTGATGCGCGCGCCGATCGCCGCATCGTGGTTGGCGACGGCTCGGGAGGAGACCTTGACGCGGCCGCTGTCGGCGACGACGGTCACCGTCTCGCCGCGCTTGATCGCCGCCGGCGGGGCCGTGTCGGCGAGCATCAAGCGGCGCCCGCCCTGCAGGTCGCGGGACGCGACCATGCCGTCGACGGCCAGGAAGTCCTGGAAGTACAGGTTGCCGCCCTGCGCGACCGCTTCGCGAGCCTGTTCGAGGTTGTGCGCGCCCAGCGGCGAGCCGGCGCGGATCGGCCCGACGGTGCGCAACACCTGCTGGAAGCGCGTCAGCTTGAAGGTGATCGGCACCTTGCGGAACGACTCGCCGTCGACCAGGATGTCGACGTCGACGACGGCACTCGCCGTGCTGGTCGCCGAGCCGCGGACGCGTGCGGTGACCTCCTGGCTGCGGCGCCCCGGCGGCGCCTGGATGCGGCGCAGTCCGGTGGGTTCCTCGAACTCGACGTCGCCGCCTTCGCTGGCCAGCACGGCTTGCAGCGCGGTACGGGCCGCGTCGAGCATCTCGGGCATCGGCACGTCGACGACGACCGCCTGCACGATCGCTTCGCTGGCGCCTTCGAGCTTGATCGATCCGGCGTTGTAGCCGGCCCCGGCGAGGGCCTGCAGCACCTCGTTGCGGCCGATCGTGCGCGCGTAGCCCTGCGTCGGCGCGCGGCCGAACTCGAGCTGCGCGATCTCGAGCGCGGCGCGGCCGATCGGCAGCACCTCGCAGAAGTCGCCGATGCGGAGGTCGGCGCCACGCACCGTGGCGGTCGGCTTGACGCGGATCTCGAACTTCTCGGGATCCGCGGACTGCGGACCGTTGGCGGCACCGCCGGTGACGGCGGCGACGCAGCAGGCCAGGGACAAGAACAGGTTCACGACTCTCCTCCGGTTGCGTTGTGGATCAACGCGAGATGTTGGTGGCCGTCGACAGCATCTGGTCGCTGGCCTGGATGGCGCGGCTGTTCACCTCGTACGCGCGTTGGGCGACGATCAGGTTGACCAGCTCGTTGACGATCTGCACGTTGCTGCGTTCGACGAAACCCTGCTTCAGCAGGCCGAGTCCCTGGTCGCCGGGCGAGCCGGTGGTCGGCGTGCCGGACGAGTCCGTCGGGCGCATCACGTTCGAGCCGACGGCGAGCATGCCCGACGGGTTGATGAAGCGGTGCACCTGGATGTCGCCGAACGGCGTCTGCGTGTCCGCGGCACCAGCGGTGCGGCCGGCGACGCGACCGGTCGGGTCGATCGACACGTCGAGCGCGTCCGGTGGGATCGTCACCTCCGGCGTCAGCACGTAGCCCTGGCCGGTGACCAGCTTGCCTTCGGCGTTGACGTGGAAGCCGCCGTCCCGCGTGTAGCCCAGTTGACCGTCGGGCATGATCACCGAGAAGAAGCCGTCGCCGTCGATCGCGACGTCGAGCTGGCGTTCGGTGATCTCCAAGGTGCCGTTGGTGAACACCTTGGTGGTGCCCGACAGGCGCGTACCCGAACCGATCTGCGTGCCGGTCGGGCTGCCGCCTTCGCGACTCGGTGCCGTGTGCGTGATGTAGAGCAGATCCTCGAACGAGGCCTGGGACTTCTTGAAGCCCGCCGTGTTCACGTTCGCGATGTTGTTCGCGATCATGTCCACCATGGTCTGCTGGGCCTTCATGCCCGTGGCGGTCGTGTAGAGACTCTTCAGCATCGGGGGATCACCTCAGGATGTTCTGGATCAGGTTGGACTGCATGTTGCCGACCCCGCTGAGCGCCTTCTGCGTCGCCGCGAAGCTGCGCTCGACCGAGATCATCTGGACGAGTTCCTGCAGGCTGTCGACGTTGCTGCCCTCGAGGGCGCCCTGCTGCACGCCGTCGCCGACCACCTGCGGGCGTTGCCGGCGGGTGTCGACGAACAGGCTGTTGCCGACCGGCTGCATGCCGCTCGGATCGAGCTCGAACACGCCGATCTGGCCGAACACGGCCCCGGTCGTCGGATCCTGCAGTTGGCCGTTGTCGGCGATCCGCAGTTCGGCAGGCGCCTCGGGTCCGGTCGGCAGCTGCAGTGGCTGGCCAGTGGCGTCGACGACGGCGAGGCCCTGGGCGTTGACCAGGCGACCGGCGCTGTCGAGCTGCAGCTGGCCGTTGCGCGTGTAGAACTGCGCGCCGTTGGCGGCCTGGACCTTCATCCAGCGCGGCCGGCCGGCGGCGTCCATGTCGAGGCTGATGTCGAACGGGTTGTCGGTCTGGCGGACCACGCCGCGCGACCAATCCGGGCGCTCGGTGTAGCGGATCGTACGGTCGTGGTCCTCGAGCAGCGCCTGGAACGGGCTCGGCGCCGAATCGGCGATCGACAGCCGGCGCTTGAAGCTGCTGGTGCCGACGTTGGCGAGGTTGTTGGCGATCGCCGACTGCCGTTCGGCGAGGAACGACAGGCCGCGGACCAGGTTCTGTTCGGCGTAGTTCGACACGATCACCTCACGATGTTCATCAGTTCGGCGAGGATCTCGTCGGTCGTCGTGATGACGCGCGAGTTGGCCTGGAAGCCGCGCTGGGCCTCGATCAGGTTCACGAACTCGCGGGCGATGTCGACGTTGCTGTTCTCGAGCTGGCCGGAGCGCACCGATCCCGCACCGGCGGAGTTCGCGGTGGTGGTGATCGCGTCGTCCGAGTTCGGCGACTCGGTGAACAGCGTGTCGCCGCTGCGCACCAGGCCGCCTTCGTTGCTGAACATGCTGATGCGCAGCTGGTCGATCACGTTGCTCTGGCCGTTGCTGTAGTAGCCGACCAGTTCGCCGTCGCTGTTGAAGCCGACGTTGAGCAGCGTGCCGACCCCGTAGCCGTCCTGGTCGACGGCCGCGACGGTGGACGAGCTGCCGAGCAGCGAGACGCCGTCGAACTGGCCGGACTGGCCGAGGTCGACCGTCACCGACTGCTGGGCGCTGATGCCGTTCCAGCTGAACGACAGCGTGTTCGAACCGCCGCCGATCACGTTGAACGAGCCGTTGTCGTTGAAGCGGATCTGGCCGATCGAGCCCTGGTTGATGGTGCCCTCGTTGGCGTCGACCGAGGCGTTGAGGTCCCAGACGCGCGGGTCGCTGGCGCTGCGCGTGAAGGTCAGCGACACCGGATGCGTGCGGCCCTGCGAGTCGACGACGTCGATCGAGGTCACCGCGGTGTCCGGGCCGGTGCCGTTCTGGCTGAGCGTGAAGTTCGGCCAGTTGACGCGGTTGGTGCCCGCACCGTCGCCGATGAACAGGCTCAGCGACGCTTCGCCGGCGTTCTCGGCGGTGAGCCGCACGCTGCCGTCCGCTTCGATCGTGGCGCGGGCCTGCGCCCCGTCGATGGTGCTGTTGACGAAGGCCACCAGGTCCTGCAGGGTCGTGCCGTTGGTGCCGTACACGAACGTGTCGGAGAACGCGGTGCCGTCGGCGTTGGTGCCGCTGATCGTGATCGGATCGCCGCTCGCGTACGCGGCGTTGCGGGCGGTGAGCATCGACAGGTCGGTGGCGCCCGTCGCCGGGACCTCGCTGCCCGCGTCGAGCGTCGCGTCGAGGCCGAGCGCGGCCAGCAGCCCGGTCGAGCCGGCGCCGTCGTCGAACTTCAGCGTCGCGCCGGTGCCGAGCCGGATCGTGTCGAAGTCGATGGTCCCGGCCAGGTCGTCGGCGGTGACCTGCAGGCCGGTGACCTGCGAGAACTTGTTGGCGATCGTCGACGCGCTGACCGGCCCGGCGCCGAAGGTCGCGGCGTCGAACGTGATCGTCTGCTGCGCACCGCCGTTGACCGCCACCAGCAGCGTCTTGTTGCTGGTGCCGACGAACGACGACAGGTCGAACTGCGGGAAGCTGGGCGACGTGCTCGGCACCCCAGCACTCTTGGTCGCCGCCTCGCCCTGCTTGAACACCGAGCTCGACTGCACGATCTCGCGCAGCGGTCCACCGACCGTCGCCGGCAGGTTGCCCTGGAAGCGGATCTGCGAGGTCGGCACCGCGGGCAGCGTGTCCGAGGTCGGGATCGTGATGTCGTTGCCGCTGGTGTTCAGCACGCGCATGCCGCTGCGCAGGTCGACCAGGTTGCGGTTGGCGTCGATTCCGAACGTGCCGACGCGCGTGTAGAAGTTCTGTGCGCCGTTGCTCAGCGTGAAGAACCCGCGACCTTGCAGCGCCACGTCGAGCGAACGACCGGTGTCCTGGAACGTGCCCTGGTTGAGGTCGGCGTCGATCGACCCGATCAGTGCACCGTGGCCGATCTGCAGCGGGTTGACGCCGCCGAAGTTGCCGTTCGGTCCCGAACCGGTGCGCACCGTGAAGCTCAGGATGTCGCTGAACGTCGCTCGCGAGCCGCGAAAGCCCGGCGTGCTGACGTTGGCGAGGTTGTTGCCGATCACGTCGATGTAGGTCTGGTGGACGCGCAGTCCGGAGAGACCCGTGTAGAGTGCGGTGCTGACCATGGTGGCGGTTGCTGGGTGAGGGGTCTGCGGGAGGAGTCGCTCAGACGACCGTCGGTTGCGAAATGCCGAGCACTTCGCGCATGCCGATGTCGCGGTTGTCGGACAGCTTCAGGCGGATGTCACCCTGCTCGTCGACGTACACCGATTCGACGGTGCCGGTCGCGGTGCCGCCGTTCTGACCCGCGAACTGCACTTCCTTGCCGAGCAGTGCGCTGCCCTGGCCGAGGCCCTGGGCACGTGCCATCGCACCCTGGTAGTCGAGCAACGTCAGCAGGTTCGCGTTCATCTCGCGCTGCTCTTGCATCGACGTGTAGCTGGCCATCTGGTTCATGAAGCTCTGGTTGTCGACCGGATCGAGCGGCGTCTGGTTGCGCAGCTGCTCGGTCAACAACTGCAGGAAGGGGTTGTCGCCGTAGGTCGCCTTGTTGGTCGACAGCACCGAGGTGCCGCCGGTGTTGGCGAGGGGATTGATGCCGGTCGTCGTGGTGGTCATTGCGTTTCCTCAGGCCCAGTAGTCGAGTCCTTCGGCCGACACGAAGCCGCCGAAGCGCGGCGCCGAGTGGTCGGGAACGTCGTCGTGCGCAGCGGTCGAGCCGCCGCCGAAGTCGGTGTCGCGCAGGTCGCGACGGGCGCCGTCGCTGCGCGCCTCGATCTGGCGCTGGTCGAATGCGCCGGCGATCACCAGCCCGCCGTTGCAGCAGTCGCCGCCACCGATGGTCTGCACCGGATTCGCCGGGTCGTAGCGGTACGTGTCCTTCGACTCGTCGACGGAGGGCGCATCGAACGACAGGCGGCCGTCGCCGTACATCGAATTGGCGTTGCCGCCC
>DAIMFJ010000010.1:0-10984 GCA_036724695.1 Planctomycetota bacterium | reverse complement strand
GCGCACCGGTCACGTCGAGACCGGCGTCTTGCAGCGTCTGCTTCAGTTCGCCGAGATTGCGTTGCAGCATCTCGGCGAGGTCGCTGCGCTCGGCGCGGATCGTCAGATGCAGCTGGTTGCCGTTCTCGACGGTCATCAGCAGGTCCAGTTCGCCGAGGTTCGGCGGCTCGAGCCGCAGACGCATCTGGCCGCCGTCACCGTCGAGCTTGAACAGGATCTGCTTGAAGACCGAATCGCGCGCCTGGTCGAGCAGTTGCGCCGACGCGGCGGCGCTGGTCCGGTAGCCGGTCGTCACGGCACCGGCGCGCGGTGCCAGCTGGGGGGCCGTCGCGTCGGTGCCGAAGCCGCGGGCGAACGTCGAACCGCCGGTCGCCTTCGCTGCGGTGGTGCCGCCGACGGCGCCGATCGCCGCGCTCGGCGCCCCGGCGCTGGGTGCCGTCGGGGTGTTGGCATTCTGCAGGTACAAGGTCGCGAGGACCTGTTCGCCAGCCGAAGATGGGGAGCGGCGGGGTGAGTCGGCTCCTTTGCCTGCAGTTTCCTGCCGCACCGGCTCCACCCGCCGCTGTGTCTGGTCCTGGGGTTCGACCGTCGCCGCGCCCAGGTACTCCGCAGGCGCGCCGCCCAGGTCGTCGTCAGCCGGGTCGGTCGTGGCAGGCGCCTCGTCGGTCGGCAGCTCGGCTGCTTCGTCCGCCGCCGGCACCTCGGCCTCGGCGGGGGCCTGCTCGGCCTCGCGGGCGACCTCGCCCGGGGCCGGCCGGTCGTGTTCGAGGCGCTGCTGCAGCACGTCCTCGAACGCGTCGCCCGGCGCCGGGGTCGGCGCGGAGGGGGCCGGCACCCACATGGGGTCGGCTTCGACACGTCCTCGCACGGTGCTCAGCATTGCTGCATCTCCTTCACGTCCTGCTGCCGTCCTGGTAGCACCACGCGTGCCAAGTGCCACGCCAAGGCCGTTCCCACGCTGCTACGGCCGGATCGTGCTCCCCAGCCGCCACACCCGGCAGGAATTGCCGATCGGCGGTTCGGCAATCCTTGCCGAGGCGGCAACTCCTGCCGACCGTCGCGAGCCGCGGCGGTCGCTGGATCTCGCGACACATTTTCCGCTTCCCCTCCTCAAGTCCCCCGGCAGCGTGCCGATGATCCGGTACGGAGGCTGCTGAATGGACATCAGGAACGTAACCAACCACGGTTCTGTCGAGCGCGGCGGCGATCGTGGCCCGCGGACCAAGCAGGTGCGCGACGGCGCGGTGCTGATCCCGATGCGCGACGAAGCGCGGATCAGTGCGGGCAGTCGCGCGGCCGCCACGGCGGTCGACAGCCTCGCCGAACGCGCCCGCCGCGACGACGGCGACCGCGAGGCACTCGTCGCGCAGGCGATCGAGAAGCTGCGCAGCGGCGAACTCGACGACGCCGGCACGTACCGCGCCACGGCGCAGCGTCTGTTGGCGCAGAACTTCGTCGCCGAATAGGCGCAAGGCGACGGCGCGGAACCGGCAATGCGCGCCGCGCCTCGCTCAGCGAGGCTGCAGGCTGCGGATCGCGCCGACCAACTCGTCGGCCGAGAACGGCTTGGCCAGGAACCGCTGGTTGGGCGGCAGTTCGCCGGCGCGCAGGTCCTCCTCGTCGTGGTGGCCGCTGACGAACACCGTCGGCCGCACGATGCCCAGCGCGGCCAGTTCGGCGACCAGCTGCACGCCGCTGAGACCGGGCATCACGACGTCGGTGACGAGGATCTCGAACGGCTCGCCGCCGCGGAGCGCCTCCAGCGCACTGACGCCGCTGCCGTACGCGGCGACGCGGAACCCGGCGCGCCGCAGCAGCAGCTCGAGCGGGCGGCGCACCAGGGCGTCGTCGTCGACCAGCACGACCCGATCACCGGCCGGCGTGGTCGCCATGCCTGGCGCGTCCGCGGCGCTGCACGGGTCGTGTTCGTGGTACGGCAGCAGGATCCGGAACGTCGCGCCACGGCCGGGCGCGCTGTCGACGGCGATCGAACCACCGAACTGGCTGACCAGGCTGTAGACGGTCGACAACCCGAGACCAGCTCCCTTGTCGGGGCCCTTGGTGGTGAAGAACGGCTCGAACAGGCGCTGCCTGGTCGTGTCGTCCATGCCGTGGCCGTCGTCGGTGACGACTAGTTCGAGCTGGCGCGAGCCGGTCGGCACGTCGAGCGTGGCGGTGCGGGCGACCTGCACGCGGATCGTGCCGCCGTCGGGCATCGCGTCGCGGGCGTTGAGCACGAGGTTCATCAACACCTGCTGCAGCGTGCTGCTGTCGCCGAACCACGGCGGCAGGCCCGGGGCGACGTCGACGACGAACTCGATGTTGCGGCCGAGCAACGGCACGGTCAGCTTGCGCAGTTCGCCGATCTCGCGCGACAGGTCGAGTGCGGCGATCTTGATCGGATGGCGGCGGCTCATCGACACGAGGCCGCGCGTCAGGGTGGTCGCCTGGGTCGTCGCCGCCAGGATCTGTTCGAGCGATTCGCGCAACGGATCGCCGGGCGGCAACTGCATCAGGGCCAGATCGGCGTGGCTGCCGATCGTCATCAGGATGTTGTTGAAGTTGTGGGCGAGGCCACTCGACAGACGGCCGACCAGTTCCATGCGCTGCAATTGGCGCAGTTGGGTCTCGAGAGCCTGCTGGCGACCGAGTTGCTCCTGCAGCGTGCGAACCTGGTTCTGCAGGTCGTCGTGCCGCGTGCGCAAGGCCGCCAACTCGCGCCGCAACAAGCTGCGGTCGGCATCGTCGGCGGCGTTCTCGGGCTGGGTCATCGCGGTCTCCGTCGCACCCAATGTGCCACCATCCGCGCATCCCGGCAACCGGCATTGTCCCTGCGGGGCTTCCCGTAGGTGCGGTCAGCGGCTCTTCGCCAGCCGCGCGGCCACCAGGGTGTCGTAGACGACGACCTTGGCCAGGAACGGCTCGAATGCGGCGATCATGCGCTTGTGCACCGGGTGGTCGTGCCAGACGTGTTCGGCGTCGCTGTCGGCGAACACGGTGGTGACGCCCAGGTCGAAGCTGTCGTCGACGACGTCGCGTTCGCTCGGTCGCGGCGCCCCCGGCAACACGGCGAGCACGCCGGGCAGGCTCGGCACTTCGGTGCGGTAGAAGCTCAGCAGGCGGTTGGCGGTGTCGGCAGGGGCGTCCGGCTTGAACCAGAAGAACACCGTGTGGGCCAGCTGGCCGGCGGGAGCCGCGCTGGTCGGCGGCGTGGTCGCACAAGCGGTCAAGGTGGCGAACAGGAGGGCGAAGTGGCGGGCGCGCATCGGCGGGATCATTGCCGAACCCGGCCGGCGCGCCAAAGGTCGCATCCGGATACGGCAGGCGTGCGCAGGCTGCAGCGCGACGGCAATCCGGATCTCGCCGTCGACCAGACGAAGGACTTCCAGCCGGCGCAGTTGTTCGCATTCCTGGCGCCGCAGGATCGAAGGGCAGCGGAACCTCGAAGACCTCGCTGCCCGGCCAGGACCGGCCCGACGCACTGCGCCGTGTCTGCCCCAACCTGGTTGTCGTCCATGGGCGCTCTGCTACCTTGGCACGATGAGCGAACCGGCCGCAACCGACTCGGTAGCCGAATTTCGACGCCCGGCAGGGGTTCTCCATGCGGCAATGGGTTTCGCGGTCTTCGCCGCGGCACTTGCGGCGGCGGTGGTGGCTGCCGTCGAGATGCAGGATCCGGAGCCGACCTCGGTCGTCCTCCTGGTGCTCGCAGTCGGCGGCGCGCTGGCGCTGGGCGCGGGCTTGCTGAATGCCTGGCGGGTACCGCTGCTGTCGATCCGCGCGGATCGCCTGGTGGTGCCGACCTGCTTCGGGCGGCGCGAGATCGCTCTGCGGCCCGGGCACCGCGTCGGCGAGTTGCTCGCCACTCCGGCGCACGCCGGCAATCGGCCTGGCGACCTCGAGGCCAACAAGTTCGTCCACTTCTTCACCCTCGACGGTGCCGGCCGTGTGGTCGAGCTCGCGGCCGTGCACCGGGCGTCGCCGATGGTCGAGCAGATCCGCCGGGCCTTTGCGCAGCTGGCCGGGGTGCAGGTGGAACCCCTCTCGCGCGACCCCGCCGTGCGGCGCCCCTGGCCCGCGGTCGGGCATTGGCGAGACGGGGCTGCGTGACCGGGGCAGGAAATGGGCTGGCCAAGCGATTTCGGGCGGCAGGATGACGGATTGACTTAGTCCTGGACTTAGTCGATACTCGGTGCATGGACTCCTTCAACGTCCACGAAGCCAAGACCCACTTCTCCCGAATCCTCGCCAAGGTCCTTGCTGGTGAGGAAGTCGTGATCGCCAAGGCTGGGCAGCCGATCGCCCGGATCGTCCCGATCCGTTCGACCAGGTTGCGCGTTCCGGACACCGGTCGACAGGGCATTTGGGTTGCCGAGGACTTCGATGCACCGCTCCCCGACGACCTGCTCGACGCCTTCGAGGGGCGTCGGTGAAAGTCCTCCTCGATACCCACGTGCTGCTCTGGTGGCTGCACGATTCGTCGCGCTTGCGGCCGGCGACGCGCGCTCTCTTCGCGGCTACGTCGAACGAGTTGCTCTGGAGTGCCGCGTCGACGTGGGAGTTGGCCATCAAGGTGCAGTTGGGCAAGCTGCGGTTGGCGGAATCCGTGCAGTCGTTCGTGGCCCGCGTGATCGCCGAGCAAGACCTGACGGCGTTGCCGGTGCACCACGTTCACGCAGCGCGGGTGGCGGAGTTGCCGGCCTTGCATCGCGATCCGTTCGACCGGCTCCTCGTCGCGCAGGCCCTGGTGGAAGGGGTGCCCTTCGTGTCCGCACATGGGCAGTTGGCGGCCTATGGCGTCGAGTGCGTGCCGGCGTAGGGGGGCTTCCAGGTGTCGTGCGCTGCAGCGAGCGCGGCCGCTCGACTTGCTGCAGGGTGAGGCGGTGCCTGCGGCGCGGTCGTGTCGTGGCACGCACTCCGCGTCGAGTTTGCATGCCAACGCGCGGTGCGTCATCGGGCCGGTGCGTCACCCCGCCGCTGGGTCACCCCGCCGGGGCGTCGACCATCGGCAGGTAGATCCGGAACTCCGTGCCAGCGCCTGGCGCGCTGGTGACCGCGATGTGTCCACCGGCGCCGCGCACGACGTTGTACGTCGTCGACAGGCCCAGGCCGGTGCCCTTGTCGGCGGCCTTGGTGGTGAAGAACGGCTCGAAGATCCTGCCCAGCACAGCTGGCGTCATGCCTTCGCCGGTGTCGCGCACCGCGAGGCGCAGCCAGGGGCCCTGGGCGACCGCATCCGCCGCGGCTTGCACGTCGTCGGTGGGGACGGCGTCGATCGCAAACAGCAATTCGCCACCGCGCGGCATCGCGTCGTGGGCGTTGACCGCGAGGTTGAGCAGGATCTGTTCGAGCTGCACCGGATCGATGCACGTCCACGGCTCGGGCGTCGTGCCTTGCAGCTGCACCGTCACGCGACTGGTCGCCGCCTGGCGCAACAACGGCTCGGCGCGCCGCAGCACGGCCATCGGCGCGAGGACCTCGGGGCGCCCTTCGCGGCTGCGGCTGAACTCGAGCAGGCGCCGGTTGAACGTGCAGGCTTGCCGCAGGGTGCCTTCGAGCAGTGCGAACGACTCGGCGCGCTCGCTGTCGAGCAGGCCCTTGTCGGCGAGGTCGTGGCGCAGGATGTCGAGTTCGCCGGTCAGGATCAGCAGCAGGTTGTTGCAGTCGTGCGCGATGCCGCCGGCCATGCGCCCGAGCGCCTCCATCTTCTGCGCCATGCGCAGCAGGGTGTCGCGTTCTTGTTGCTGGATCGTCGCGCCGACGACGCGCGCGGCGATCTGCAGTGCGTCGAGTTCGACCTTGGCCCACGGCACCGCTTGCTGGTGCGCTTCGAACACCAGCACACCCCACCAGCGCGGTCCGACCTGGATCGGCACGGCCAGGATCGAATAGACGCCGCGGGCCGCCAGTGCTTGACGCTCGTCGGCGGGGAAGTCGACCGTGTCGCCGTGGATCGGGTCGCCATTGCGCAATTGCTCGCGCCAGCGGGCGAACTGCCACGTCGCGCCGTCGCTGGGGAACGTGTCGTCGTTGCGCCATTCGGCGCGCGGCGCACCGGTGCCGGTCGGCGCGCTGGCAGTGGAAGTCGGGCCGGCCGAGGTGCTCGGTGCAGCGCGCAGCATCTCCGCGACGTACGCGCGCGACGCGCCGGTGGCCTCGCCGAGGATCGGCAGGGCTTCTTGCAGCAGTTCGGGCCACGGGCTCGACGCGGCCATGCGTTCGGCCACCGCTGCCACCGCCGCGAGCAGGCGTTCGCGCCGCGCGATCTGCGCGAGCGCTCCTGCGGCGGGATGAAAGCCCGGATTCATCCTGCGGAGGATACCTTATGCACGTCGGCTGGGGAGTTTTTGGCGATTTGTGTATAACGATCGCAAGTACTTAAACGGCTTACCTTTAGGTGATCTGCTCCAGTGCGGCGCACGGATTCCGGAAACGCAACTCGGAAGCCGACGGAATCCGGAGTCGAACATGCGCAGGGCCGACAAAATCCGTCCGCGAGTTGGTCGGTGCACCTTCCCGACCCGGCGGAGCCTGCTAGGCTGGGGTCGCCCCTCCGAACTGCCGTGACCCCGATCGCCGTCCTCTTGTTGGCCGCCGTGCTCGGCGGTGTGCCGCCTCTGCAACTGGGCCAGGGGCCCGTGGATGCGGTGGCGCGAACCCAGGATCCCAAGGCCGCGGACGCAGCTGCCGACGCGTCGGCTCGGGCCAGGAAGGCGATCGCCGAGTTCGAGGCCCTGGAGAAGGAGCGCGGCAAGGAACCGCAGCGGGCGCGGGCGCTGCAGTGGCTCGGCGAGATCGATGCGCCCGAGGTCACCGCCTTCCTGCGGCAGCGCTTGGTGGCGGCTGGCGACACGGCGGCGGCGATGCCCATCCTGCAGGCGATCGCGCGAGTGCCGCGCAAGGAGCTCGAAGCCGAGCTGTGGGATCTGGTCGTGCGACCGACCGCGCTGGTCGGCGCGCGGCGCGCGGCGGTGACGGCGTTGGCCGGACTCGGCGACCGCACCGTCGATCGGCTGGTCGGCCTGGTGCTCGGTGGGGATGCGCAGGCGGCCCGGCCGGTGCGCGAGGCGGTCACCGCCGGGTTGCTGGCGACCCGGAACGACCGCACGCTGCGCGCGTTGGTGCCGTTGCTCGAGCGCGGCCCGGCCAGCGAACGGCTCGCCGACCTGCGCCTGTTCGAGCCGGTCCGCGATCTGCCACCGCTGAGCCTCGTGCGTGCCAAGCTGGTGCGCGACGACGATCTCGCGGTGGCGGCGCTGGCGTGGCGCCAGTTGGCCGTCGAAGGCCACGAACGCGCGCGCGCCCTGACCCTCGACGTCGTCGAGCGGCTGCCCGAGGCGACCCCGCCGGCGGTCGCCGCCGACGTGATCCGCGGCTTGTGTCTGGTCCGCGACGCCGACTTCTACCCGGTGATCCTGCGGCTCGGTACCAGCAAGGCCGCGCCGGTCAAGCAGGCGCTGCGCGACGCCGCTGGCGATGCGGCCGGCGATGCGGCGCTGCTGCAGTTCTTGATCGACCAGGGTCTCACCGACGAACGTCCCGACGCGCGACAGGCGGCGCGCGATCTGCTGCAGAAGGCCCCGGCGAGCGCCGTGCAGCCGCTGCTCGCCAAGGTGCGCGCGGCGCTCAAGCGGCCGAAGGCGGAGAGCCTCGACATGGTCGTCGGGTTGCACGACCTGTTGCGCAAGGATCCGAGCTGGCGCAGCGACCTGCTGGCGTTGGCTGCCCAGAAGGACAGTGAACTGCGCACGGTCGGGTTGTCGCTGCTGCTCGACCTCGGCGCCGACGACGCGCGCGACATCGCGCAGAAGTCGCTCGGCGCCAAGGAGTGGCCGCTGCGGTCGATCGCCTACCGATATCTCGGTCGCTTCCGCGACGTCGGTTCGATCCCGCTGCTGATCGCGCGCTACGGCAAGGAGGAGGGGCGGCTGGCCGACGAACTCGACCAGGCGCTGTTCCGCCACACCGGCACGCGGTGCTGGACCAAACGCGACTGGGACACCTGGTGGCGCGAACGTGGCAGCGGCTTCGTGCTGCCGCACGAACAGACCGTGCAGAAGGGCAGCGGCGCGAGCGGCGGCGGCGGCACGTCGGCGTACTACGACATCCCGCTGGTCAGCAACCGCATCACGTTCCTGGTCGACCACAGCGGCTCGATGAACGCGCAGGTGGGCACCGACAAGAAGTTCACGCGGCTCGAGGCGGCGAAGCGGCAATTGGCGCAGACCCTGGAGGCGCTGCCGGCCAAGTACCACTGCAACCTGATCCCGTACGAGACGGCGGTGCGGCCGCTGTGGAAGGAACTGCAGCCGCTCAACAACGAGAATCGCAAGGAGATCCTCGACCGGGTCGCGCAGCTGCGACCCGCCGGCGGCACCAACATCTTCGACAGCCTGGAGATCGCGTTCGCCGATCCGTCGGTCGACACGATCTACCTGCTGACCGACGGCGAACCGAGTGCCGGCCGGTTGACCGACGTCGGCCAGATCGTCGCCGAGGTGCGCCGCTGGCATCGTTCGCGGCAGGTGGTCGTGCACTGCATCTCGATCGGGCTCGAGTCCAACCTGCTCAAGCAGATCGCCGAGATCACCGGCGGCGAGTTCCGCGCCGTGAAGTGACGCGGCGCCGCGCGGGGGTTCAGCGCAGCGCCGTCTCGAGGGCGGTCGCGGCGTCGGTGCGGGCGTCGCGGTACTTGACGATCAGCGGTGCAGCGACCGACAGGCCGTGCGCGTGCGCGTAGGCACCGGCGGCTGGGCGGGTGCCCGGCACCACGACCGCGCTGGCCGGGATCTCGCCGCGCCGTTCGCAACGGTGCACGAGGTCGTGCACGACGGTGGCGGCGGTGAGCACGACGCCGGCGGCGAGCACGGCGCGTTCGCGCACCACGACCCCTTCGAACACGCCGCACAGACCGCCGACGAACGCGCCGTCCTCGACGACCACCGGGTTGGCGTTGGCCGGCTCGAGCACGCCGCCGATCTGGGCGCCGGCGGACAGGTGCACGTGCTTGCCGATCTGCGCGCACGAGCCGACCAGCGCGTGGCTGTCGACCATCGTGCCGGCGTCGACGAACGCACCGACGTTGACGTAGGCCGGTGGCATCACCACCGCGCCCGGTGCGACGAACGCGCCGCGGCGGATGGCCGAACCGCCGGGCACCAGGCGCACCTGGTCGTCGAGCGTGAAGCGGCGCAGCGGGTAGGCGGTCTTGTCGAAGAACGGGGCGGGTTCGGCGGCGATCGCGGCGAGGCCGGTGCGGCGGAAACCGACCAGGATCGCGCGTTTGACCCACGCCACCGCCTGCCAGCGGCCGTCGCTGCCGCGTTCGGCGGCGCGCAGCACCCCGCGTTCGAGCGCTTCGAGCAGGGCCGAGTGGGCGGTGGGCCAGCTCGGGTCGGCGGCCAGTTCGGCGTCGTCGCGGCTGTACCAGTCCTGCAGGTGCACGGGCTCAGCCACGACCCACCTCGTTCGCCTGCAGGTCGGGTTCGGCGCGGGCCAGATGGTCGAGGGCGGCGGCGAGCCGGTCGCGCGTCGTCGTGGTCGCCGGCAACAGCGGCAAGCGCAGCTCGGCGTTGCAGAGTCCGGCGAGGGCGAGCGCGGTCTTGACCGGGATCGGGTTGGGTTCGGCCGACAACGCGTCGAACAGGGGCTGCAGGTGGTGCTGCAATGCCTGGGCGCGGCGCAGGTCGCCGCGGCGGGCGGCCGCGACCAGTTCGTGCATGCTGCCAGGCACGACGTTGCCGGCCACCGAGATCAGTCCGGTGCCGCCGACCGCGATCGTCGCCAGGGCCAGGTTGTCGTCGCCGGCCAGCAACGTCTTGCCCGGCGGCAGTTCGGCGGCGATGCGGCCGATCTGGCCGAGGTCGCCGGACGATTCCTTGATCGCGACGACGTTGGGCAGCGACCACAGTTGCTGCAACGTCGCCGGCGACAGGTTGGTGCCGGCCCGGGCCGGCACGTTGTAGGCGACGATCGGCAGCTCCGGAACGGCGGCGGCGACGGCGCGGAAGTGCGCCAGCACGCCGGTCGCCGTCGGCCGCGTGTACGGCGGTACGACGACCAGGACGCCGTGCGCGCCGAGTTCGTGGGCGCGCCGGGTCCAGGCGAGCGTCTGGGCGGTCGACGAGGCGCCGGTGCCGACCAGCACGTCGGCCGGGCCCGCGTGGGTCAACACGGTACCGACGACGGTGTCGCGTTCGTGCTCGGTGAGCATGGCCGCTTCGCCGGTCGAGCCGAGCGCGACGACGAACTCGGCCCCGCCGGCGACGACGTGGCGGGTCAACGACGCGAGGGCCGACCGGTCGAGCGAACCGTCGGACGAATACGGGGTCGCCAGCGCGACGCCGAGACCTTGCCAGCCGGAATGGGTGGCGTTCATGGGGATCCTCCTGCGAGACCGTCGAAGAGCGGTGCGAGCGTCGCTGCGGCGACGTCGTCCATCGTGAACACGCCGACGCGCCCGACGATCCAGTCGGCGGCGGCGAGCGCACCGGCGGCGAAGGCGCCAGCGCTGCGAGCGGTGTGGGTGAGTTCGATCGTCTCCGCGGGAGCGTCGACGCCGACCGTGTGCGAACTGTAGGTCGAGCCGGCGCGCACGACGGCGACGCTGAGCTGGTCGGCGGCGAGGGGCCCGCCGAGTTGCCAGCCACGCTTGCGCGGGCAGCCGGCGAGCAGCGTGTCGGCGAGCAGCCGTGCGGTGCCCGACGGTGCGTCGTGCTTGCGCGCGTGGTGGTGTTCGATCAGGTACGGATCGCGAGCCTCGTCCTGCGCGGCGAAGCGGGCCAGGGCGAGCGACAGCCGGCGCAACAGGGCCACGCCGAGCGAGAAGTTCGGGGCCACGACGACGCCGATGCGCTCGCCGACGCGTTGCTGGAGGTCGGGCAGGTGCCAGCCGGTGCTGCCGATCACCAACGGCACCCGGTGCGCGAGGGCCCAGGCCAGGCGATCGGCGACCACGCTGCCGCTCGAGGCTTCGATCGCGGCG
>DAIMFJ010000009.1:33071-37698 GCA_036724695.1 Planctomycetota bacterium | reverse complement strand
ATGTGGGCAGAAGAGGAGAAACGGTACTGAGGCGGGTGTCGGCGGCGGTCGGTGGCGGGGGTATCGCCGACGCGATGAAGACATGAGACACCGACGGCGGTGGCGAGTCGGTGGGCGGCAAGGGGCAGCGCATCGAGAGCGCTGCGTGCGGATTCCGGACCCGGGAACGGTCGCGGAGCGACATGTACTTCCGCCTGGGAGGCCTGGAAGTGCATCTGGCCAGACACGATATCGGCAGACTCAGTTGCTCGACAGCTGCCAGGAATCTCCCGGGCGCAAGGTGCGGGTGCCCAGGATCGTGCCTCGCCAGCGCACCGTCGCTGCCATTTCACCTACTGGCATTGGCCAGCTCCATTCGGCGACATTGGCCATGATGTCGGTGGCGCGGCCGGAGCCGACTCGGTCGCCTCGGCTGTCGACGACCTCGAACGTCAGTTCCTGAGCCCAGACCCAGACCTGGTGTGGGGAGCGGACGGCGACCGGTGGCGCGACGACGATGCCCACGGATGCGATCGAGACAACCGGCAGAACGATCGAAACCTGGGTTGGTTCAGCTGGCACGACGACGCGGCCAGGTGTGGGCGATGCGTGGCTCTGCGGCGTCCGCATCCGGCCACCGCCATCGGTCGCCGAGCGCATCGGCGGAACCTCGACCGTGTATTCGCCCTCTGTGAGTCCGCCAACCACGAACGTGCCGTCGGGCGCGGTCCGCGCCAATGCGAACCTGCCGGTGCGCGCATGGCGCACGACTGCTTCGAGATCGCCCAGGCCATCACCTGTCACACTCGAAAGCTGACCCGTCAACCTCGATGCGCCGCCGAGCTCGATGAGGAGTTCCTGGTCGCCATCGAGGGTGAGGTCGCGATCGACACCGAGGAGTCCCTCGGTCGCGACTGCGATTCGCCAATCGCCGACCGGTAGGTCGTGCAACGTCAGCGAAGCACCTGCAGTGCTTCTCTGCAGGGTGCGCGTGGCCGAGGACAAGGTCAGCAGTGCGGGACGCGCGATGGGCAGTGGTGAACCGTGTTGCGTCAGGACCACGGTGAGATCGGCCTGTGTCGCCCCCAGCTCGAATCGATCCAACTGCACCTCGAGCGGCCCAGCCTCGGCGCGAATCCGCGTCAGGGCGCCCCGGTGTGCGGTACGGGTCGCGTCGGTGAACTCGACCAGCAAGTCGAACGTCGCCGGAACGGCAGCCAGGCGCGCGCTGCCTCGCTCGTCGGTTCGCGCACGCTGCAGCGCCGCTGGTTTCGGCCCGCCGGCGAGGAATGGCGCGAGTTCTTCGGCTGCGAACACCTGCACCAGGGCTCCCGGTAGGGACACCCCTCGCCGGTCGGCAACTCGCACGGTCACTGGGGTGGCTGGTTCCAACACGATCGGCGGCAGAACCTCCCTCTGCACCGGCAGACTTTGGCGATACGGCGCATACCCGTGGGCCGTCACCGACAGCTCGTTGGCGTGGGACAACGCGTGGAGTTCGAAACCACCGCTCGGATCGGTACTGGTGTGCAACGTGCCGATGGCCACGACGGCCCCCTGGATCGCGTGGCCAAGGCGATCCACGACCGTACCGGTGCGCCGGCTGAACAGGTCGCCGGGGCGCACGAGGTCCGCAGCAATCACCGTCGAACCGGGCGTCAGCATGGTGCGCACAACCCCACCGGCGGACGCCAGACTCAAGGTCACTTCGCAGCCGCCAGGCGGACAAGGCACGTCGTCGATCCGGTAGTTCCCGTCGGCATCGGTGCTCGCTTCGCGAACGCCGTGGAACGGTGCGACATGGTCGGGGCTGCGTTCCAGCCACTCCGCGGCGCAGCCGGCATCCTGGCGCCGGAAGCCGACGTTGCTGCCGGCATCGCAGAGTGGCTGGATCGAGGATTCCGCGAGCACCCGATGGTTGGCGACCGGTGCGCCGCTGGCATCGACGACGCGACCGCGCACTGCGCCGGTCCGGTGCAGCTCGACGACCATGTCCTCGCCCCGAGTGGCGTCGGCGAGCAACTTCGCGTGGGGCGCGCGGCCGGGTGCACATACCCACAACCACGCCGGGGCGCGCCGGCGATCGGCTGAACTTGGCAGGCATTGGAGCAGGAAGCGCCCATCGGATGCGGTGGTCGCGGTTTGCGCATGCTGCGCTGCCCCGCCGCGTCGTCCGCTGCTCGCGAACGTGCTGGCGTAGTACCAGAGAGACACCGTGGCACCGACGAGAGCCGTGCCATCCTCCGCCGCGACGACCCGACCGCCGGCCGTCCGACCGGCGTCGAGCTCGATCAACAACTCGGGCGATTGCCAGTCGACCACGACGTGGCGATGGACCGGCAGTGCGCCATCGGCGAACACCTCGAGATCGATGCCCCACGGCAGGTTCGTGAACCAGAATCGCCCGTCGCGATCGGTCGTGGTGGTCGCGCCTGGGTGATGCGGCAAGTGCGGGGTCGACCAACGCACGAGGGCGCCGATGGCGCTGCGGCGGTCGGCATGCACCACCCGACCATGCAGCATGGGGGTGCTTTCGAGCACGACGAGCAGGTCGTCGAGTGGTGCGCTCACCGCGACGCGCTGCGGGCGATGCTGTGGGCCGAGGCACAGCAATTCGACGAGCTGGTGGCGAGGAGCAGTCAGCTCGAACCGACCGAGGTGGTCGCTTCGCGGAGTACGACCTGCCGACGTGTCATTGTCCGGCGACAATCCGTCCAGGACGAGGATGGTGTCGGCGACCGGCAGGCCGGCCGCGTCCTCGACGCGGCCGCGGATCGTCGCGACGGCGTGCACTGGGAGGATGCCGGGCTCGCGAATCGTCGGCCCCGAACCAGTCTGCAAGTTCGGCGACGCCGTCGGACCCGGCGCGGATGCGTCGCGCGAAGCCTGCGAATCGGGAAGCACCAGCCCAGGGCCCTGGTGGTGCCATAGGATGGCGAGCAAAATGGCTACAGCTGCGACCGCTGTGGCCCCAGCTGCAGGGTGCCATTTGCGCTGCCAGTTCGCTGGCTGTGTCACGTGATATTCGCTGGAGGATCAGGGGTCGACGTTTAGAGTGCCAGCAGTGGTATTCGCTGGATGCCCACTCCCAATCCTCCAACTGATGTTGGTTGCGTAGGTGTCAGGTGGCCAGTCGATCGTCTCGCTCCAAGAAGCAACGCCGTCACCGTTTGTGGTAACCTGCCGCTCTTGATTTGCTGGCTGGCCATTCTCGCCTTCGCCGACACCCATGAATTTGACGGTAATGGTCGTATTCGCGGGTAGCCCTGAGAGAGTCACCGTGATGCTCGCGCCAGACTCGATGTTGTTCGGCGAGATGCTCCCAGTTGCTTGAGCGATGGCGTTGCCGCCAGCCGCAAGCATGGCCAGGAGAAATACAAACACGATTTGCAGTTGTCTCATGATCGTCGATTAACGTGATCTTGACGCCCTCGCCCAAGCAGTTGAGCTGAAGAGAAGCGCCCCTACCCTCCCCTCCGGCGGCTCGCCGAGCGCTGCGCAGAATCCTTCCAGTTTCTGCCGGATTCGCCGAAGCCGTGTTCTCGCGTCGCGCCGGCTGCTCGACGTGCTTGGCTGTGACTCGACACCTCGCGCCTTGTTGCGCAAGGCGATGTAAACAGATGCCTCCGCTTCAGTTAGGCGCGATAGCATGGCTGGCTCTCGCTGTTCAGCCAAGCTCCACAAGTCGTCTTTCGACAATGGCAGGACGATAGCCCGACCAGGAGGCTCTGCCAGAGATTCCATGTCTTGGCCAGCCGTTTCGAATGGCTGGCTGCGGAGTTTCCCAAGCTCTCGCGAGAGCACTCTCTTGCACCAGCCTCGGGGATTGGTCACAGAGCGCCCACTCCTCATGCGAGAAACCATCAAGGCAAGCACATGGTTGAGTGCCTGCTCCCCTTGAGCTATCGGAAGTCGACTCAATCGAACCAACTTCGTTCCTACTGCTTCTGCCTCCAGCCAAGCGCGCCACTCGGCTGTGACTCCACTGGCGGTCGTGGGAGTTGGCGGAGATTCGCCTTGGTGCTTCGGCGTGCCCCTGGTCATTCCCGAATGGTGCCATAGGCCATGCGTTTGTCAAGAGGCCGAATCCCAGATGCGAATCTCACTCTGCTGCCTTCCGCTCATCCTGGTCGCCCCAACTCGAGGAATGACAAAGAGCTGCCAATCCGGCTTCACCATGTAGCAGTACGGGCAAGAGCCACATCTTCACTTCGACTGCACCGGAATCAGCGCTCTCGCCACAACCGGTACACCATGAGTCGCATGCCCCGCCGCCACACCCGGCAACACCCGACCACGCGCTCCCGACCAGCACCACCAGTCCCGCAACCAGCCAACCTATCACTGCGCAAACACCGCCCGCAACTCGGCGGGCACCCCGAGTCGCCTGACGACGTTGGCAGCCCGTTCCACGCGTTCGGCGTCGCCATTGGCAGCGGCGCGGCAGTATTCGACCAGCGCGCGACGCACCAGGGGCGCCTCGTCGTCGAGGCCGACCGTGACGACGAGCCAGGAGCGCGCCGCGGCCGGACCCTGGGCCAGCAAGACCTCGACGGCGCGCGGCCAGCCGGCCGCGGCGGGCTCGCGAACCTGGTCCCAGGCGGTCGCCGTCGGGGCCAGTTCGAGCGCCACGGCGAGATCCTCGCCG
>DAIMFJ010000009.1:0-33061 GCA_036724695.1 Planctomycetota bacterium | reverse complement strand
AGCACGACGCGCAACGCCCAGGCGGCGCGCAAAGAGGTTGCCACACCCCACCCCCTGTATATACTTCCAGCCTACAGACAGCAAACCGAGCACGGCTCCTGCAGAAACTGACACCGCGCCACGGCGAGATCCTCGCCGAAGCGGCGCCACGACTCACGCCAGCGCGGCGGCACGTCGTCGCCGAGCGCCGTGCGCAGCTGCTGGGCGGCGACCAGGTCGCCGCGGTGGAACGCCACGTAGGCGCGTTCGTAGGGCCAGTCCTGCAGCCAAGCCCAACCACCGGCCAGGGCGGCGATCGCGACGATCCCAGCGAGACCGCGCCGGATCCGGCGGCCGGTGCGTTCGAACGCGTCGCGGTAGGCCGGGTCGCGTTCGTAGCGCCACATGCACTGCTGGCGCACCTCGTCGTCCGGATGCAGGGTGAACACGCGCCGGAACAGGCTCGGTGCCGGCATCACCGCCATCGCCTGCACGGTGCGCAGCGCGTGCACGCACGGTGCTGCCCCCAGCGCCTGCACCGAAGCCGCGTCGGCCTCGAACTCGAAGCGGTGGGCGAGCGTGCGCACCGCCAGCCAGACGGCGGCGACGAGGCCGAAGCCGAGCAACGCCTGCAGGTTGGGCGACCAGGCCGCGACGTCGAGCAACAGCAGGGGCGAGCTGCCGAGCACCGGCACCGCGACGGTCACAGCGGCGAGCAGCAGCGGGTGCTCGCGCTGGGCATGGCCGACCTCGTGGGCGACCACGCCGGCCAGCGCCACTTCGTCGAGGGTCTGCACGAACGCGTCGGTGAGCCCCAGCCCGCGCTGGATCGGCAGCGGCCCGACCATCATCGCGTTCAGCGAGCGATTGCCGGTCGGCAGCAGGAACAGGCGATGACCGGGAAAGCCGAGCCGTTCGGCGACGGCGCGCAACCGCGTGCCGAGTGGCTCGGGCAGCGGCTGTACGCCGAACGCGATCCGGAACCACCACGGCAGCACGCTCGCCGCGACCACCAGGAACAGCAGCGACGCCGTCGCCAGACCGATCCCGGTGACCATCACCACCGCCTCGGCGCGCGGCGCCAGGGCCAGCAGGTCGAGCGCGACGCCGAGCAGCAGCATCGGCCCAGCGAGCAGCGCCAGCCAGCCGAGTCGCAATCGCACCTGCGGCCAGGTCTGCGCGAGGTTCGGCAGGTAGGCGACCGGAACGACCGCACCGCCGCGCAGTTCGTCGTCGAGCTCGCACCATTGCGTCAGCACCGTGGCGAGCGTCAGGCGCGGCAGTTCGACGGCGAGCAGCGGCAGCCCGTACAGGACGAAGCGCAGCGTCGCGCTCACGTCGTGGCGAGCGATCCACTCACCCGCCCCGCCGGGGCCGAAGAACGACCAACAGACCAGCGGCACGGCCAGCGCCGACAGGTTCAGCAGCGCGCGCGGCGGGATCGGCACGCGCCGGCCGGCGACGATCCGGGCCACCAACAGATGCCGCGCCAGCGCCAACAGCAGGATCGGTACCGCCAACAGCGCCGCGAACACCACCAGTTGGGCGGTCGTCGCACTGCCCGGGATCGGCCGTTCGAGTTCGACCGCCGTCAGGATGCCGAGCAGTCCCAGCAGCGTCGACCAGGGCAGACTCATCGAGTTCGCCGGCTCACCGGCCGCCACCTTCGCGACGCGTCGGCATGGCCGCTGCCAACAGGGCCGGGAAGCGCGGGTCGGCGCGCAATTCGGCGATCTCCGGATCCTGCAGGAACAGCTCGCGCTCGAGCCGGTAGGACGAATCGAGGTCGGGATCGGCCAACTGCTGCAGACACCGCTGCAGCAGTTCGAAGGCCTGCTCGCGCTTGCCGCACAGGTTGTGGGCACACGCGGCGGCGTACAGATCGACTGGCTTCAGTGGCAGATCGGCGCTCTTCGCCATCGCCTGCAGCGTGCGGTGCGTGCGCGCCGCCGCGGCGTAGTCGCGCAACGTGTACTGGAACTCGGCGAGTTCGCGCAGCGCGTGCAGCCGGTCGGCTGGATCGCCCTCCATGCACGCGGCCTGCAGTTCGGCGAGCCATCGCTGGGCCGGTTCCTTCTGCCCCCAACCCCACAGCAGCGCCGCCACGGCGCGGCGCAGCGGCATTGGCTCGCGGTCGCTGTCGGCGCCGAGCCTGGCTACCGCATCGAGTCGCACCGGCTCCGGTGGCCGGACCTGCAGGTCGCGCAATGGCGCGATCAACTCGATGCGGTGCGTGTGCGGATACCAGTCCGGCGTCGTGAGCAGCAGCGTGAACAGCTGCTCGCCGACCATCGGCTGCAGGCTGGCGAGGGGCAGGAATTGGCCGGCGTAGCGCATCTCGCGCGCTTGCTCGCGGCGGATGAACTCGAGCGTGACGTGGGTGACGAGCGACGCCAGTCCCTTGCTGCGCGGCTGCTCGGGATTCGCGATCGCCGCAGGCACGAACGTGCCGAGCCAGGGCAAGGCGTCGCTGCGGTCGGCCGGCGCGAGCAACGCGCGCACCGCGGCATCCAGGGCCGGCTTGTCGGTCTGGTCGGACGCGAGCCAGGCTTCGACCAACGGCCGGTAACGGTCGGGATCCGGTTTCGTCGCCGGATCCGTGGCCGGCGGCTTCGCCGGTTCCTGGGTCGGTTGTTCGATTGGCTCCTGGGTTGGCAGCACGCCCCCCAGACCGGGCAACGCCAACACCAACGCCAGCAGCCGGCCAGACATCTGGCTGGCGAGGTGGCGGCGGGCGAACGCGGTGCGAGCCATGCCGTGCTTTGTAGCCTCAATCGGCGAGCGGCAACAGGGGGCCGGCGAGGCTGGGGGCGGACAACGCCGCCAACAGGCCGGCAACGGCAGTCGCCGTCGGAGGATCCTGGGGACGCGTCGCCAGCAGGGCGGCGGCAGCGACGCCCGTGCCTTGCAGTTCGCGGGCCAGGCCGGCGACATAGCCGCGCACCACGGCCGCCGCGGCGGTTTCGTTGGCGCACGACGTCGCCTCTTCGGACCGGCCGACGAACAGGATCCGCCCGCTCTTGCGACGACGCAGCCGAGCAACGGCGGCGCGCACCAGCGTCGCGCCGGCGAGCAGGTTCGCCTCGAGCAACTCGGCGAGTTCGCCGGCGGCATCGCTTCCGACTGGCGCTTCGCTGCGGCGGCCGGCGGTCACGACCACGCCGGCGAGCGGGCCGAGCGCGTCTTCACTGCCCTTGACGAACCCCGCCGCCGCCTCGCCGTCCTGCGGCGCGACGAGGCCGACCAGGACCCGCGCGCCTGGGTACGTCGAACGGACGCGTTCGACCTGCCATGGCCGCCGCACCGGCAGTGCCACGCCGCAACCGGCGTCGAGCAATGCGCGCACCAGGGCGGCACCGAGCCTGCCGGTGCCGCCGACGACCATCACCACCTTGCCGCGCAGTCCGTCGTTCATGCAGTTCCGAACCTGTCTACCGCGGACTTCCGGTCAGAACGAGACCTTGACGACCTTGCGCTCTTCGGCGCTTTCGACCTCGAAGAACTCGGCCTGCCGGAACCCGCCGGCGCCGGCGACGATCGAGCCCGGGAACATCTCGATCGCGGTGTTGAAGCGCATCACCGCGTCGTTGTACGCCTGCCGGGCGAAGCCGATCCGGTTCTCGGTCGAGGTCAGCTCCTCCTGCAGGGACAACATGTTCTGGTTGGCCTTGAGGTCCGGGTAGTTCTCGGCGACCGCGAACAGACTGCGCAGCGTGCCGGCCAGCGCCCCTTCGGCCTTGACCAGCTCGCCGATGTTGCCGGCGTTCTTCAGGTCGACACACTGCTGGCGAGCCCGGATCACCGCCTCGAGCGTCTCGCGCTCGTGCTTGAGGTAGCCCTTGGCGGTCTCGACCAGGTTCGGGATCAGGTCGTAGCGCCGCTTGAGCTGCACGTCGATCTGGCTCCACGCGTTCTTGGTCTCGTTGCGCTTGCCGACGAGGCCGTTGTAGGTCGCGATCCACCAGACGACGACGACCACCACCAGGAGGGCGATGCCGCCGAGCACGATCCAGAGCAGGTTTTCCACGAGTAGCTCCTGACGCAAAGGCACGCCCGCGGTCGAGAACGCCTCAACCGTCGAGCGCAAGGATGCCGGCGAAGACCGTACGAGCCGGACCTTCGATGGCAAGGGAAGTTCCGCCGAGCAGCACGGTCAGCACGCCACCGGGCAGTTCGACGTGCACCTTGTCGCCAATCACGAGCCCGAGTTGTCGCGCCGCCTGGGCCGCGGCCGCCGCACCGGTTCCGCAGGCCATGGTCTCGCCGCTGCCGCGTTCGAAGGTGCGCTGGCGCAGGCGGTCCGGTGCGAGCCTCGCGACGAATTCGACGTTCACGCCGTCGGGGAACGTCGGATGGTGTTGCAGCGCGGCGCCGACCTCGTGGACCGGGGCGGTGGCCACGTCGGCCACGAACACCACCGCGTGGGGGTTCCCCGCATCACCTGGGCAGTACTCGACGGTCCGGCCCAGCACCTCGAGCCTGGCCGGTGGACCGACGACGACCTCCCCCATCGAGGTGCGGATCAGGGCGCTGTCTCCCCGATCGGCCAACGCGTGGAGGTGGCAGACCAGCCGTGGCCCGGCGTCGGTCCGCACGACGAATTCGCCGGTCGGCGCATGGCCGTGGTCGACCGCCAGTTTGGCGATGCAACGCAGGCCGTTGCCACACATCGCGCCACGCGAGCCGTCGGCGTTCCACATCGTCATGCGCAACGCACCGTCGGGGTCGCGGGACAACACGATCAGCCCGTCGCCGCCGACCCCGAAGTGCCGATCCGACCAGCGGCGCGCCAGTTCGGGGCCGCGCGACCACGGAAACGCCTCGCGGAGGGCGTCGACGTAGACGTAGTCGTTGCCCGCCCCCTCCATCTTGACGAACGCGATCGACACGGCTGCGGCCATCGCTCAGGTGATCGCGACGGTATCGCGCTTCTCGGGCACCATGACCTCGCGGAACCCGGCCTCGCGCAACTCGGCGGCATACGCGGTGGCCGGTTTCTCCTCGCCGTGCACGACGAACACCTGCCGACAGCGTGCGGCGAGGTGCCGCGACGCGGTCAGCAGCTCGACGTGGTCGGCGTGTGCGGAGAAGCCGTTCATCTGCCGCACCTTGCAGCGCACCTGGTAGGGGTCGCCGTAGATCTTGACCTCCTCGGCACCGTCGGCCAGGCGCCGCCCGAGCGTGTTCTCGGCCTGATAACCGACCAGCAACACACAGTCCTGCTTGCGCCCGATGCTCTGCATCAGATGGTGCAGCACGCGACCCGATTCGCACATGCCCGACGCCGACACGATGACGCCGTTGCGCACCTGGTTCAACGCCTTGCTCTCCTCGACGTCGGCGACGTAGTGCACGCCGTCGAAGAACAGCGGATGCTCGCCACGGCGCAGCATCGCACTGGTCTCCTTGTCGAACAGCTCCGGATGGGCGGCCATGATCTTCGTGGCCTCCTTGCTCATCGGCGAGTCGACGTAGATCGGCACCTCGGGCAGGCGGCCGTCGCGCATCAACTGGCCGAGGAACATCACCAGATTCTGTGTACGACCGACCGCGAACGCGGGCACGACGATCCGGCCACCGTCGTTCAGCTCGTCCTTGACGATCCGCTCGAGTTCGTCGGCCATGTCGGTGCGCGGCGGATGCTCGCGATTGCCGTACGTCGACTCGGTGATCAGCACGTCGCACTCCGGGATCGGCTCCGGATCGCGCAGGATCGGCAGGTTCTTGCGGCCGTGGTCGCCGGTGAACACGATGCGTCGCTGTTTGTGCTCGACGTCGACGTCGAGCACGACGATCGCCGCGCCGAGGATGTGGCCGGCGTCCAGGAAGTGCACCCGCAATCCCGGCACCACGTCGAACGACTCGTGGTAGTCGACGGCGCGCACCTGCCGCAGCGTCTTCTCGACGTCGTCCTGGTCGTACGCGGGCTCGAACTCGTGGCCGCGTTTGCGCAGATGCCGGGCGTCCTGGGCCTGGATGTGCGCCGAGTCGGTCAACATCATCCGCAACATGTCGCGCGTCGCGCGCGTGCACCAGATCGGCCCGGTGAAGCCCATCTTGACCAGGCGTGGCAACGAGCCGCAATGGTCGATGTGCGCGTGCGAAAGCACGACGGCGTCGACCTCGGCGCCCGCGATCGGCAGTTCGCGATTGACGCGATCGGCGATCTTGCGCGGCCCCTGCACCATGCCGCAGTCGAGCAGCACCTTGCTGGTGCCGACGGTCAGCAGGTGCTTGCTGCCGGTGACGTGCCGCGCGGCACCCAGGAAGGTCAGGGTCAGCGCCATCTCAGGTTCGCACCACGACCGTGCGCGACGTGCCGGTGAAGATCAGCAGCAGCGGCGACAACAGCAGGTCGACGAACGTGTACTTCGTCTCGACCGTGTAACTGGTGACGTCGGGCGCCATGCGCCGGGTGTCGATCTCGTTGAGTTCGACCAACCCGAAGAACATGTACAACTGCCGGGCGGTGACCTCGCCGGTGTCGGTGGCGCCGACGCCGACGTCGTGCCGATGCGTCATGCAGCCGGTGGCCGACAGGGAGAGCCATGCCAGGGCCAGACCCTTGGCGAGCGTGGAAGCCTTGACCATGCCTAGGTTGTATCAGCCGCGCCGGGTGTCGCGACCGTCGGGTTGCAGGTTCTGCGGCGGCGAAGGTGGGTCGTACGGGAGTTCGGGAGCAGCGCGGGCCGCGGCATCCACTGCCGCTGCGTCGGCATCGCGAACGTCGCCGGCGTCGGGTTCGGCGTCGGGTTCGGCGTCGCCCAGCGCAGCCACCTCGGCCTGCGACGCGATCGACGCGGCGAGCGCCTCGGCCTGCGGCTGCATGGTCTCCAACCGCGCCGCCGCGCGCGCGCCCGCGGCCAGGCGTCGACGCAAGGCGAGCACCAGCACCGGCAACAATGCAATCCCGAGCAGACCCCACCATTCCGCCAGCAGCACACGCCACGGGGCACCCGAGCGGCGCAACAGGTAGTCGCGCCAGTCGTCCTGCAGCTGCAGCGTCGTGCGTCCGGTCGCGCCGACCAGCGCGTGATCGAAGCTGGTCGTGCCGTCGACGTTGCCCGCCGCCCGGACCAAGGTCGCCAACCCGTGGCCTCGGACCAGCCAACTGACGTAGGAGTAGCTCTGGGCATAGGCGATGCGCACCGCTTCGCGGTCGTCCGGGAAGCCACGCACCAGTTCGCCGAACGGCAGCAAGCGGCCGACCGCCGCCCGCCAGACGAGATCTTCTTCGCGCCCGCCCAGGTAGGTGTCGCCCGCGAGATGCTGGGCGAGGCCCTCGTGGAACCAGCGCGGAATGGCGAGCCCATGGCCGCCGCACCGCTGATCCAGCAGCTCGTGCACGAGTTCGTGGGTCACCACCCCGCGCACCTGGCTGCCGAGCCGCAGCAGCTCGCCCCAGACCAGGTGGATCTGCCGCCGACCCAACAGGGCAAATGCCGGCGAATCCTCGTGGAGCAGTGGCACCAAGGCCTCGGGCAGCGTCGCCCGGCGGCCGTGAACGAACACGAAGAACCGCTGCAAGTCCTTCAGATTCAGTGCTTTCCGAACTTCAGGCAGGCACTCGTCGACGGTCCGTTCGACCAGCTGCAACACAGCCGGGTCGACCTCGCCACTGCCGACCAGGACCTGGCGCACCGCACCACCCGAAGTCGCAGCGGCGACTGGGCTTGCCGGCGCAGGCACCGATCCGCGTTGGCTCGGCCAGGCGAGCCAGACGGCCAGCAGCAGCCCCAACAGGGCGGCGACTCTGCGCGGGGAAAGTTTCACGAGACGGTTCCCGTCTTAGTCTGGTTGACGCGCCGCGAAAGCCCTTTCGTGCCGCGCCGGCCGCATCGTCCTCCCCTGTCCTGCTTCGAGGTCCTCGTGAAAGCCCTCCATTTGCTGTTCGCCGTTCCTGTGGTCGCCGCCCTGGCGATGCTCCCCCAAGGTCCGCAGAACGTCGGTGACCCGGCGCTGGCCGACCAGGTCACCGTCGTGCCGATGAGCGAACTGCAGTACGAGACCAACCAGGGCACCACCAAGGCGGTATCGGCGCGAAACGTCGTCGAGATCCGCTTCCTCGAGGACCATCAGGACTCGATCCGGCTCGAACTGGTCTACGACAACGGCGATTACTCGCTGATCGACGCGCAATCGTTCCACCTGCTGCGCAACAGCGGTACGACGCGCGAGGTGCGGCTGGTGCGCGGCAAGCAGACGCGCATGCGCTTCCCGAAACTGCCGTAGGCGGCGCGTCGTGCGGCGGCAAGCCGCCATGGCAAGGAGCCTCGGCAAGCGGCCTTCGCCACCGCGCCGCATCGCTTCATGAACGCTGCCGCCGGTGCCGAAAGAACCGTTGCAGGACGGGTCGGAGCGGCATTGGCAAGCAGCGTTCCGTGAACTCCATCGATCCAACCCAGGCCGACGGCGAGGCAAGCGCCGACGACACCAAGCGACTGGCGCCGGCCGCTGCCGACGACGCCGAAGCGCTCGCCTTCGACGACGCGACGATCGACGAGTTGCTCGAGGCGCTCGGCCCCGATCCGGACGAGCCGACCGCCGAGACCGCGACCCGCCATGGCGAGGACGCGCCGGTCAGCGGCCCGCCCGAGGTGGACGAGCACGCGATCGAGCCACTCGAGGACACCGCCGAATCGCTCGCCGGGGCGACCGACGAAGGGCCTGTCGAACCGACTTCCAGCGAACCCGACCCCGGGTTCGCCGTCCAACTCGACGAAGGCGTCGATCAGGACGCCGAGGCACTCGAGGACGCGCCGACCGCCGCCGAAGCACTCGAAGCGGTGTTCGGCGACTGCGCGATCGTACCGCCGCGGCACGGCCGCCCGGCCCTCGCCGAAGCCGTCGCGCAGCTGTCGGACGACGTCGTCGACGCCATCGACGCGACGCTCGCCGCCGACCGCGCCGAGTTCGCGCCGACCGGAGGATCCTTCGGCGGCGACCCCGAACTGCACGCAGTGCTTGGTGAATTGCGCGACCAGCTGGCACAGCGCGCCGAACCGACGACCGACGCCCTCGCCGTCACCCTGCGCGACGGTTTCGCCCGCACCCAGCAGGAACTGGCCCAGACCAACGCCAACCTCGCCAACCTCACCGCACAGCTCGCCAACCTGCAACAAGCCAGCCAGCAACTGGGCCGGCCGGTGCGCGTCGTCCTGAACGGCGCCGCCGCTGCGCCGACTCCGGTGGTGCTGCCCCGCCCGCTCGCGCGCGACACCACCACCCCGAACGTGGTGGTCGCGACGCTGTTGATGCTGAGCTGGGCCGGGATCCTGTGGTGGAAGACCGGCGACGCCAGGGTCGCGATCGCCACCGCCGCTGCAGCGAACGTGATCGCCAGCATCGCGTTCTTCGGCCGACGGACGAATTGAGGTCAGGCCGCGCTGCGGTCAGCGCGGCTGCGGCGTCAGCAGATTGGCCAGCAGGCGCACCGCTCCTGGGTGCAGCTTCTTCAACTGCCGCCACAGCGCCAATGCGCAATACACGTACTCGCCGTCGCCGGTGCGGGCATACAGCAACGCGCCGCGTTCGCGTTCGCGACCGGCGTCGGCCATCTCGAGCAGCGTCTCGTACTCCTTGGCGTACGCAGTCGGCAGGTAGAGGCAGCGTTCCTGCTCCCAGCCGTCCCAATCCGCCAGGCCGATGCGATTGGGAGCGCGCAGCAACGCATGCTGGGGCGACAGCACGCGCACCGGCGCATCCGGCCTGGTGACGCGTTCGCGACCCAGTTCGAATGGCAGGTAGGGCGCGCCGACGAAGCCCTCGCCCGGCGGATGGAACTCGGTGTCCTTGTGGTAGAAGACGACCAGTCGCCGCCCGGCACCACGCGCGAACTCGAGCACGCGGGCGAAACTGCGCCGCGCCTCGGGTCGATCGCGCAACGCCCGCACGTCGACCACGATCGTGTCGAATCGCGACAGGTCGGCGATCGCCAGGTCGCTGTCGGAGAGTTCCGCCCAGCGGATGCCGAGCCCACCGGCTCCGAGGATGCCGGCCAGGGTGTCGTCGTTGCCACGCAACAGGCCGACGCCGAGGTCGGCGCGGGTCGTCACGTCGATCGAATGCACCGGCAACTCGACGCGGTTCTTGCCCAACTGCACGCGCAGCACATCGACGCCGGCCCGGCGATCCACGGGCGCATGCACCTTGAACCGGTACATCGCACCGCGCTGGTCGCGCAGCGACACCGGACGGCGATCGGCCTCGATCACGTAGCCGGCCGGCGCGCGCACGTCGAGTTCGCCTTCGACGGCGTGGCGGCTGTGCCGCGTCACGCGCACGCTGAACTCGGCGCTCGAGCGACCGATCGGCAGCAGCAGCATCGGCGGCACGATCGCCAGCCCTACCGGCGGCCGGAGTTCGACCGGCACGGTCAACTCGACCGGCACTTCGACGCCGTCGACACCGACCACGACCCGAAGCCGGACCGGCGGTTGGAATCGTTCGGTGCGGAAGCGCTCGGCCATCGGGTCACGGCTGTCGAGCTCGTCCGGCGGCACGTGCAAGGACAGTTCCCCTTGCCAGCGCCCGGCCTCTGGACCGAGCAGCACGCCGTCGTCGCCGCTGGACAAGCGTGCCGCCAGGCCTTCGCGCCCCTGCACTCGTACCTGCAGGGCCAGCGGCAGGCCGCGGTGCACGGTCATCGTCGCGCGCAGTTCCTCTCCGGCCACCGCGTACGCACCGGCCGCGGCGGCCACGTCGATCCGGATCTGCCGGACCAACAACAGCAGACGTTGCAGGGCTTCGATGCGGCGTTCCAGGCGCACCCGGCGCGCATCGTCGAGCGCGAGGTCGGCCACGGCGTTCTGGGTCGCCGTCAGCGTGCGCACGATCGAGTCGACCGGCGGCTGCCCGGCCCGCACGCCAGCAGGGATCGTCGTCGTCAACGCCTCGGCCACCGCCGCGCGAAGCTTCGCCTCGCCAGGCCATTCGGCCACGGCCGTACCGTCGGGCAAGGCGGCGAGGAACGCCGCCTCGCCGACCGGTGCACCCGGTTCGATCGGCACGAACGCGAACTCCGGCGCGAACACGGTCTCCAGCGCACCCGGGGCGCCCGGGCTGCGGTGCGCGCGCACCAACACGTCGTGCGCGAGTTGCCGCAGCGACGCGCCACGCACGGGCTCGAAGCGGTCGGCCGAGACGCGCAACTGCTGCGGCGCGGCGACGTCGCTGGCGCCGAGATACGCAAGGCGCACCTGGTGTGGCGGCAATGGGCTCACGACGGCCGCATCCCCGGCCATCGCCAGCGCCTCCACCAACGCCGCCACGAGCGCCTGGTCGTGGCCGTGCGGTTCTTCGCGGTGATGCGTCGTCAGCACGGCATCGGGACGGATCGTGCGCAGCAGGCGGACCAGTTCGCGCTGCGTGCGGTCCCTGCCCCAGTCCGCGAACGCCTCGTCGGCACTGCGTCGGTAGCCGACGTCAGGCAGGTTCAGATGCCAGATCTCCACGCCCAATCGCGCCGCCCCGGCTTCGGTCTCCAGCGTGCGGATGCGTTCGAACGCATCGCCGGTCTCGGGTCCAAGGCTGTTCTGCCCGCCCCCACCACGCGTCGCCAACAACACGGCGACCCGCACCCCGTGCCCAAAGCGCAGCCAAGCGGCAGGCAGCACGTAGCGGTCGTCGGGATGCGAGGCCACCAACAACACCAGCGCATCGCGCTGCACGTCGAGCACCGCCTGCGCCAGGGCTTCGGCGCCCGCCGGCGACCGCCCACAGGTCTCCTGCCAGGTCTGCGCCGGTGCCATCGCCGCCGCCGCCAGCAGCAGCCATGTCGCGAGCGGGGCAGCGGCCCCCATCACAACCCCAGTTGCAGGCGATGGGCCAGCACTTCGGGCAGGCCGGCGTCGCGGATCTTCTGCTGCACGGCGGCGATGTCGTACTCGACGCGGCGCAGTTCGGCGGTTTCGGTGTCCGTGTCGACGATTGCGTAGGCCGCGCGCGGATCCTCGTCGCGCGGTTGGCCGACACTGCCGACGTACATCAGCACCCGCTCGTAGTCGGCGTAAGCGACCGAACCATCGGGATTGGCGATCACGTGCAAGGTGTCCTCACCAGGTTGGGCGGCACGGCGCAGGTAGATCGCCGGCACGTGCGAGTGACCGAGGAAGCACAACCGGGTGTCCTGCAGCGCCATGCAGTCGAGTGCCTCGACCGGGCTGACGACGTAGCCGAACTGCGCCGGGGAGTGCAGAGAGCCGTGCACCACCGTGAATTCGGGGGTCCGCGCCACGTACGGCAACGACTTGAGGAACGCGACGTCTTCGCTGCGCAAGCGCGGCCTGGTCCAATGGATCGCCGTGCGCGCGTAGGTGTTGAAGTACGCCGTGTCGAGCAAGCCGAGCACGGCCGCATCGTGGTTGCCCATGCACACCGTGGCCCCCAGCGAGCGGATCAGGTCGATGCACACCGACGGTTCGGGCCCGTATCCCACCAGGTCGCCGACCTGCACGTACTTGTCGATGCGCTCGCCCGCCAGCTCGTCGAGCACGGCGCGCAGCGCCTCGGCGTTGGAGTGCACGTCCCCGAGGATGCCTAAGCGCATTTCTGGTGGTTGCTTGGAGTATGTCGCCAGGTGCCGATGGTCACCCCGGCGGCGACCAGCAACAGGGCAGCGGCAAACTGGCCGCTGCAGCCGTGCAGCCAGAACGCGCGGCCGGCCAGTCCGCCGAACAGCACGCAACCCCATACCATAGCGCGCCCACACCACCGTGCGAAGGGCGTTTCGGCTTTGATACGGTGCACCGCAATTGCGAGTGGTGTCCAGCAGACCGCGAAGCTGCCGGCGGATTCGATGGCGTCGACCGGGTCGGTGCGCCCATGCAAGGCAACCTCGCCGATCGCTACAGCCAGTGCTTGCACGATGCCCAGCGCCCAGACCAGAGCGACCTGCAACAGGCGCTCCGCCAACCAGTCGCCCACACCATGTATTCGGTACGGCGTAATAATAAGCGGGAGCACTAGGGCGGCCGCCACCCACGTTGCTTGCGGGCCAACCTCAACCCCGACAAGGCGCAACATCCGCGGCTCTTGAGCAAGCGAGGCCAGACACCAAATCCCCAGCAAGCTCCAGGGCAGCCAGCCGCTGCGCCGGAGCCTCGCGAGAGTTTCCAGGCGTAGGTGTCGCAGCGCGACAGCCAACTCTCGTCGTGGTTGTTTCACGTGGAACATCCGGCCGCGGGTGGATCCGCCAGCGATTCTGCTGCGCCGTTGCCGAAGGCAGCCTGCCCCTGGTATACCCTCTGCTCTGAGTGGCCGTCCAGCCCGTACCAGGGGCATCTCACTCGGGAGGGTAGCCTTGCGATCGATCGTGCTTGCCAACCAGAAGGGTGGTGTCGGTAAGACCACCACCGCCATCCACCTTGCTCACGGGCTGGCGCTTGCGGGCCAACGGGTCGCGATGTTCGATCTGGACCCCCAGGGCAACGCCACGGTGGCCCTGCAAGGCATGGAGGGGGGCAGCGAGGCGGAAGGTGCTCTCGCGAACTTGATGCCAGTTGCCGAACGGCTTTGGATCCTGCCCTCGTCTGGGGCGGCCCCATTCATCGAGCACAAGGCCCACATCGAGCTGGAGAAGCTCGCCGGCCTGGTACGAGAACTCGAGCCCCAGGTCGATTGGCTGGTCGTGGACTCGCCGCCCCGAATGGACGAATGGGGCTGGGCGGGACTACAGCTCTGCGAGCAGGTGATCGTGCCAGTGCAAGCAGAGTTCTTTGCGATGCATGGGCTATCGCAGATGTTGGCATCGCTACAGGTCGCTGCGGAGCGGCTACCCGGCAAAGCCAAGCTCCGTGGGATCCTTGCTACGATGGTTGGCATGGAGGAACCCGTCGCCGCGGAGATCCTCGAAGATCTCCGTCGCAACCTGGGCAGCCAGGTACTCGCAACAGTCATCGTCCGTGACGCCGCGGTGGTCGAAGCCCCCAGCCACGGACAAACAGTCTTCCTGCACTCCCCTTGGTCCATGAGCGCGCTTTGCTACGCGGAACTCGTCAAGGAGCTGATCGATGGTTGATCGTCGTTTGGGTCGTGGTCTCGACTTCTTCCTCTCCGGCGGCCGACCAGCCAATCCGCCGGTTCCTCCAGCCGCTGCACCAACCAGCAGCCAGCCCGGCCCACAGGCGCCATCACCTGCCTTTCCGGTGCCTGCTGCCCAACCGCAGGCTTTGGAACCCGCGGCGAACGAGCAACCCCGGGACGGCGAGGTACGGATCGTCCCGGTAGGGGAGCTCGGGCCGAATCCTTACCAGCCCCGCAAGACCTTCGATGACGCGGTGCTGGCTCAGCTCGCCCAGTCACTGAAGGCCAGCGGCATGCTGCAGCCGATCCTGGCTCGCCGATCCCATGGCAAGCTGGAGATCGTCGCTGGCGAACGCCGGTGGCGGGCCGCGAAGCTCGCGGGCCTGGCTGAAGTGCCGGTCCTGGTTCGTGAGATCACCGATGAGGAGTCGGCGGTATTCGGCCTGGTCGAGAACCTGCAGCGGGAGGACCTGAACGCGATCGAGAAAGCGGAGGCCTTCAAGGCGCTGCTGGGCAAGCTTGGCACCACGCAGGAGGAGTTGGCCAAGAAGGTGGGCATGGACCGCTCCTCCGTTGCCAACTTCCTCCGGCTGCTCGACCTGCCCGAGCCGGTACGCGCCCATGTTTCACGTGGAACACTGAGCATGGGCCACGCCCGTACCTTGCTGGGCCTGGGCGACCGCGACCTCATCGTAGCGATGGCCGAGGAGTCCATCCGCCAGGCCTGGTCCGTCCGAGCCCTCGAGAGCAAGGTCAAAGAAGCCAATGAGTCCTTGGCCGCCCAGGCTGCTGGCAAACCAGCCCCAAAACCGAAAGGCGCCGCCAAAGCCCGTCCCGTGTGGCTGAACGAGATCGAAGAGACGCTGGTCGAGGCACTCGGCACCCCCGTGACGGTGCAGTACAACAAGAAGCGCAGCCAGATCGTGATCGAGTGCGCTGGCCGCGAGGAGTTCGACCGCATCTACGAGCGCTTGAAGAACTGCTAGTCGGGCGCCAGCTGCAAGCCCGCAGCGCCCGCAGAGAGAAGGAGAAGGAGAAGGGGATCCCCAGAAACGAAACTCCCCTGGTCATGCCAGGGGAGTTCGGGGGGCGGCCAGTTGGCCGAGCACCAGGACGCGCAGCGGCACGGGGTGGCCCGCGCCAGCATGGGGTCACTTCTCGAGGACTTCGATCGACTCGATGGCCAGGTTCTCGGCCGGGCGACCGCGACCCATCGCCTCTTCCTGCGCGGACATGGCTTCCTCGCAGAGCGCGCGCACGGCTTCAAGGCCCTCGACGACATAGCCGAACACGACTCGGCTCTCATCCTGGCTGGAGGCATCGTCCCCGACGATGTAGATGCGGTCGACTTCGGACTTGCCGTCTGCCCCGGTCCGCGCCGCCACGGCACCAGGGAAGTGGCTCAGCTTGGAGTTCTCGAACTCGATCGTGTTCTTGCTGGGTTCCGTGGTGTTCCACTTGGAGCGATCCAGATCCTTGGTCGACTCGTAGCCGAAGTGGAGTTGCCGCGGTTGGCCCTGCGCAAAGCCCTCGCCTGGGCGCTGGATCTCGTTGACGTGGATCCCGACCCAGAAGTTGGCCTTCGCCAGCTCCAGGAACTTCTCCTGATGCAGCGGCGCCTGCGGCATCAGGGCAATCGTGAAGCTGCGACCACCAGTCAGGTTGAACTTGACCTTCTTGGCATCCGCCGGCGGCTCGATCTTCGCGAAGTGGGCTGGCGGGCTGTACTGACGCGCCGCAGCAATCTGCTCACGCATCAGCGAAACCATGCTGCCCGCCTTGGCCGGCTTGAACTTCGGCTTCTCGTTGGGAGCGCGATCCTGATCCTCACCTTCCGGCTTCACGACTTCCTGGACCTGGACCGGGTGCTCGCTGCTCTGCACGAACGGGTGGTTCGGGAAGCCCGCCTCGAGGTCCTTGAGGGCCTGCTCCGCGCGATCCCAGTTCGCTGCAGCCACGGCGTGGCGCGCAACCGCCAACAGCACGATCGGCTTGGTCGCGCTGTCCGCGCCCTGCAGGGCCTTGTCCAGCGACTCCGCGGAGACCCCGACGACCAGATCCGTCAGGCTCTCCATCGCGTTTTTGGTGTCGATGTAAGTCTTTTCGAGGCCGATGCTTGTGGCCAATCCCGACCACTTGGTGTCGACCTGCCGCTGCTGCATATACCCCCAGCCGTAATTAGCCAGCATGGCGACCAGGAGTGCGCCGACGATCACTTGGACCAGACGCTTGTAACGTTCCCAGAGGAACTCGATCTGGCTGGGGGAAACGGATCCTTCCAGCTTTGGGGGCGATGCAGCCATGGTAGTTCGGTCAGCGACAGGAGGCGAACTGGGAAGCCGCCGGCTTGCAGGCCGGTCGGCCGCTCACCCGCATGGGGAGCGCCAGCGTGTGTGTGGGGGTTGGATCAGCGGCGGGTGAAGTCGGTGCGGTAGTCGACGACCATCAGGGTCGTACCTTCCTGCCGCTGGAAGGTGTACTCGGCCGTGTATCGACCGCGGGCGAACAGCAGCTTGCCGCCCTTGTCGTCGAGTTGCTCGGACTCGATCGTCCAGTTGTGCTGCGGCATGCGCTGCCGGATGTAGTTCGCGGCATCGGCGATCAGCAGCTGGCCCTGGTAGTGGAAGTTGCCCATCCGCCACTCGCCTTCGACGCGCGAATGGCTCTGGTGGGTCTTGTCCAGCAACGTGAAGCCGAGCGGCACCACCATGTCCTGGAACTGCTCGGCGGACACACCGGTGTCGAGGTCGCCGCCCGCGGCGCAACCAGCCGGAACGGCAGCGAGCGCGAGCAGGGCGGCAGCAGCCAGCAGACCACGGCGCGCACGGCGCGGCGCGGCCTCGACGAACGGGGCGCAGGCGTTTCGATTCATGTTCCCGTGTGGGGAGAGGTGGAAAAGACCTCGAAGGGGGCAGGAGTCTATCGAGCCAGCCGCTCCAGGGCAACGCAGACGATCGAGCGGCGGGCCGGCCACGCGCCAACCGGCCGCCGCCAACCCCGCCCCCTGCCTCGGCCGCAGCCCGCCGCTACCCCGCCCGGCCCGCCACCCCCCGGGGGGGCATTTGTCGCCGCCGGCCGAAGCCCTAAACTCCCGCCGCGGCGGGAACCTCCCGCCACGAGTGCCATGCAAGCGTCCGAGACAGCGCGCAGGGCCGACCTGCTGCAGCGTGCGACCTTGGTCCTGAACCGGTCGTGGCGTCCGGTCCATGTCACGACCGTGCGCCGCGCCCTGTGCATGGTGTTCCGCGACGCCGCCCGGATCGTGGAGCCGGACAGCCTGGCCACCTACTCGTTCGCCGAGTGGGCCGAGGTGCCGATCGCACCGGGGGTCCTGGCGATCCACTCACCGAGTCTGGCGGTCGCCCTGCCCGAGGTCGTGCTGCTGCAGCACTACGACCGGGTGCCGAGCCACGAAGCGCCGTTCACGCGGCGCAACCTGTTCCTGCGCGACGACTTCACCTGCCAGTACTGCGGCCTGCGCGGTGGCACCGACCGGCTCTCGGTCGACCACGTGGTGCCGCGCTCGCGCGGCGGTGCCACCAGCTGGGAGAACTGCGTGTTGGCCTGCGTCGGCTGCAACGCCCGCAAGGCGGATCGCACTCTGAAGGAAGCCGGTCTGCGCTTGCTGCGACCGCCGGTGCGCCCGCGCTGGTCGCCGTACCTGAACGTGCGACCGAGCCAACGCATGGCCTCGTGGCAACGTTTTGCGCCGGAACACCGTCGCCGCGCTGGATCCCACTGACCCGAACGCCGATCGTTGCCTGCCGCCAAGGTGTCGACATGAAGCCCACCACGATCCTGCTCTCCCTTCTCGCCCTCGCCACGCCGCAACTGGCGCTCGCGCAATCGCCCGCGAAGATCAAGTCGCAGCTCCAGCAGATGGAGAAGGACGCCAAGAAGGACCCCGAGGCCCTGTTCGCGGCGGCCCAGTTCGCGGCGCAGAAGGGCCTGGCCAACGACGCCAAACGCCTCTATGCCGCGATCCTGAAGATCGCCCCCGACCACGAAGGCGCCAACGCCGGGCTCGGCAACGAGCAGGTCGACGGCAAGTGGCTGCCGGCCAAGGAAGCCGCCGCCGCGCGCAAGAAGGCGATGGCGGCCGAGTACTCCGCGAAGGGCTTCGTCGAGGTCGATGGCGTGTGGGTCGACAAGGCCGAGGTCGACGACGCCAAACGCGGCATCTTCCGCCACGACGGCGAACTCGTCACCAAGGAGGAGAAGCTGGCCTTGATGGCCGGCAAGGTCCGCCACCCGGAGACCGGCGAGCTGATCGACGCGCGCAACCTCGAGAAGGCGCAGAACCGCTACTTCCCGATCGGCAACGACGGCCGCTGGGTCGACGAGAACGAGGCCAACAAGTTCCACGCCGACCTGGCGAAGCCGTGGGTCGTGCGCTCGTCGTTCTGCACGCTGCTGACGACGCTCGAGATCGGCAAGGTCGAAGCCGTCAAACGCGAAGCCGACCGCGGCTACGAGGCGATCCTCGAGGTGTTCGGTGGCGTGCACCCCAAACCCACGCATCGGCCGGTGGTGATCCTGGCCCTGACCGACGACGAGTTCCGGCAGCTGGGCCAGGCGTTCAGCGACGGCACCGATGCCTCGGGAGCGTTCTTGATGGGCGAAGAGGGGCGGATCCGCGTGCCAGGCCTCGGTGAGGTGCGCGGCGGCATCACCCACTACCCGAAGGACCTCGGCCCGTACTACCTGCGCCACGCCGTCGCCCTCGCATTCGCGCACGGGGTCGCCGGCGAACACGGCGTCGAGCTGCCGAGCTGGTTCCAGCAGGGTCTCGGCAGCTTCACCCGCTACTTCATGAACGACAGCGACGCCGGCTGGTTCGCGAAGCCGCTGGCCGGCAAGGGCGGTGCTCGCAACCTGAAGGGCTTCTTCGCCGGGTTCGCGATCAGCGGCGACATGGAGTCGACCGACATCTCCGCGACCCTCTACCAGGCCGGCCTGATGATCGCCTACGCCAGGCGCGGCGGCGACGAGCAGGCCAAGGCGCTGCTGCAGGACGTCATCGACGTCGCCACCGGGAAGAAGAAGGGTGGCATCGACAAGCCGATCAAGGCCCTCGAAGCCCACCTGATCGCGTCCGAGGCGGCGATCGGCACCTACTTGAACCAGTTGCTCGCGAAGGCTCCGAAGTAGCTGCACAGCCCGGGTCGGCCGGCCTGCCAGCCCGACCGGCGGGGCCGCCAGCCGCTCACGCCGGACCGGCCCGGCGGCCGATGACTGGCTGGCTCGACCACGAACCACCCTTCGCAGCGGGCTTACGAGAACGCGACAGTTCCCCAGGCGAACCCGTCCACTATGCCGACCGGTGTCTCGCGCGGCTCCGCCGCCGGCCCCATCCACACTCCGATGAATCGCTACAAGATCCTTTCCCTCACCACCTTGTGCGCGTTCGTCGCGCCAGCCGCAGCCCAGGGGCAGATCCTGCCCTACCTGCCCGAAGGCACGATCGTCGCGGTTTCGGCCCCGGACCTGAAGACGTCCATGGCCGAATTCCAGAAGATGCCCTTGGCCCGCATGTGGGCGGAGAGCGAGGTGCAGAACTTCTTCGCCGGCATCCAGAAGATGGCTGGCGAACAATTCGAGATGGCGATGGCCCAGGCCAAGGCCATGCACGAGCAGGGCGAGCTCCCGGTCGATCCCGAGCAGCTGCGCACGCTCGGCATGGGCGGCATGTCGTTCGCGCTGACCAGGCTCGAGCTGCCGGCCGATCTGCAGGTGCAGATCGGCGTCGTCGTGCACTTCGATTTCGGCGCGTCGGCGCCGCAATGGAACAACCTGCTGCAGATCGGCCTCGGCATGCTCGAGCAGCAGGCCGGCCCGATGCTGCAGAAGTCCGAGAAGGCGATCGGCGACGTCAAGGTGATGCAGTTCGGCGACGGCCAGTCGCCGATGTCGCTCAACGTCGCGATGCTGCCCACCGGGGTCCTGCTCGCGACGCTGCCCGGTGACGTCGAGTCGATCGTCACCGCGATGGCCGCCAAGCAGCCAGCGCTCGGCGCTTCGCCGCGCTTCGCCGCGGCGACCACCAAGGTCGCCACCGACGGCGCCGAGGTGGTGGCCTACATGCAGTCGTCGCCGGTGTTCGACTTCGTGACCAGCGCCCTGCGCACGGCCCAGGCACACAATCCCGATCTCGGCATGATCGACGTCGACGGCGTCGATCGCGCCCTCGAGGCGATGGGCATGAAGAACCTCGGCAGCGCCCTCGCCGCGTGGAGCTACGTCGACGGCAAGGCGGTCGGCAAGTCGTTCGTCGCCAGCGAGAAGCCCGGCACGGCCGCGGTGACCGCCCCGCTCGACATGGGCTTCCTGAAGTGGGTGCCCAAGCAGGCGGTGTCGGTGATGGCCTCGAAGTTCGACATGCTGTCGATCCACGACACGATCTTCCGCGGCCTCGAAGCCTACAGCCCGGAGATGGCCGAGCAGGCCCGCCAGCACCTCGGCGCGATGGAGCAGCAGCTCGGCTTCAAGCTCAAGGACGACCTGTTCGGCGCGTTCGGCGACCACATGGTCAGCTGGTCGATGCCGATGGCGTCGCTCGGCTCGGTGCCCGAGGTCGGCATGCTGATCAAGGTCAACAACGAGGAAGGCCTGCTGAAGGCGCTGCGCAGCGTCGTCGCGATGAGCCAGGGCGTGCTGCAACTCGAGGAATCGGAGCGCCGCGGCTTCAAGAGCTACCAGCTGCGCATCACGCCCCCGGACGTCAACGAGGACATGGCGATGGCGTTCGGCGGCATGAATCCGTTCGAGATGTTCACGCCGAGCTTCGCGTTCAAGAACGGCTACCTCGTCGGTGCGCTGTCGACGCCGGACGTGCGCCGCGCCTTCACGCGTCTGGACCGCGAGGACGACCCGAAGGGCGACATCCGCAGCAGCAAGGAGTTCGAACTGGCGATGAAGGACGTGCCGGCCAACGTGGTCAGCCTGTCGTTCACCGACTTCAAGGCGCAGTTCGACAGCGTCTACACGATCGTCACCGGTGCGTTGGGTGCGATCCCGCTGCCTGACGAAGTGCCGGTCGACCTGGCGCTGCTGCCGGAGTCGTCGACGCTGACCAAGCACCTGTTCGGCAGCGTCAGCTTCGCGACGGTCGACGCCAGCGGCACCGCGACGACCAGCATCTCGCCGATCGGCCCGGAGATGCTGCTCGGCATCGGCGCGATGTTGATCGCCGGTCGCGCCGCCGGATTCGCGTTCTCGACGTCGGTGGGCGGCGCGCCCTTCGTCGAAGAGATCAAGTGATCGGTTGCGGCGACCGCGCCGCGATCAGCCCAACTGCAGGTACTCGGCGCCGACCCGGTCGGCGACCACCAGACCTGCGGCCGTGAGCGCGAGGTGCCGGCCGTCGAAGACGACCAGTCCCTCGCGCTGCTGTTTCTGGATGCAGTCGGCGAACCAGGCCTGGACCGGCAGGTCCAGGCGCGTGGCGACCGCAGCGAGGTCGACGCCATCGCGGCGTCGGATGCCGAGCCAGAGTGCCTCGGCGGCGCGCTGGCGGGGCCGCAGCGTCTCGGCGGTCGCGGCGGCAGGCAGGCTCGCCAGCACCTGATTGGCCCAGGTCTCGATCGGCTTGCTGTTGGTGGCGCGCACGCCGGCCCGATGGCTCGATGCACCCGGGCCGACGCCGACGTAGTCGCCCTGCAACCAGTAGTGGTCGTTGTGCCGGCACGGTCCGCCACGACCCGCGAAGTTGCTGATCTCGTAGGCCACGAACCCGGCGGCGGCGAGGCGTTCGCGGGTGTGATCGAACATCTCGCGGTCGACTTCCTGTTCGTTCGGCGCGACCTCACCGCGCTCCATCGCCTTGTGCAGCCGGGTGCCCGGCTCGAACGTCAGGTTGTAGGCCGACACGTGGTCGGGCATCAGCGCCAGGGCACGTTCGAGGTCCTGCTGCCATTCCTCGACCGTCTCGCCAGGCAAGCCGAACATCAGGTCGAGGCTGAGGTTGGCGAAACCCGCCGCGCGGGCCTCGCGGAACGCCGCTTCGGCGCGTTCGGCAGTGTGCGCACGATCGAGGAAGCGCAGGTGGTGGGGGTGGAACGTCTGCACGCCGATGCTGAGGCGATTGACGCCGCCAGCGCGGGCGATCTCGGCCTTCTCGCGGGTCAGGCTCTCCGGGTTGGCCTCCATCGTCACCTCGGCGACCTTGGCGAGGTCGACGTGCCGCGCGAGGATCTCCAGCAGGCGGCGCAAGCGCGGTGGTTCGAGGTGGCTCGGCGTGCCACCGCCCAGGAACACCGACACCGGCCGACCGCCGCGCCAACGATCGGCCAGTTCGCGGTCGAGCGCGTCGAGGAAGCGATCGTGCACGCCGGTGTCGGGCACGACGAACGAGTTGAAGTCGCAATAGCCGCACTTGACGACGCAGAACGGCACGTGCACGTACAGCGACGTGCCGAGGTCGACGGCGAGGGCGGCAGTGGATTCCACGCCGAGAGGCTACGCGCGCCGCGGCGCGGTGCCAGCTCTCAATCGCGAGCCGCGGCGCGTTTGCGGGGCTTGGTCGGCGAACCCTCCTCGCCGAACTCCCGCGACATGATCGAGCACAGTTTGGCGAGTGCCTGCTGCTCCATCTGGCGCACCCGTTCGCGGGTCAGGCCGAACTTCTTCCCGATCGCCTTCAAGGTCATCGGTTCGCCCCCGTGCAGGCCGTACCGCATCTTCAGGATGCGCGACTCGCGGGAGTCGAGCAGCTCGAGCAGCTCGCGCAGGCGGTCGAGCTCGGCGGCCGCCAGCAGCTGTTCCTCCGGCGAACGGGTGCGTGGGTCCTCGAGGCTCTCGGTGAACACCGACGAGGAGTCCTCGTTCATCGAGAAGGTCGGCTGCGAGGTCGCCTGGACGGTGTCGCGGACGACGTTCCAGTTGTGTTCCGGCAGGTCGAGTTCCTCGGCGATCTCGGCGGTGGTGGCCGGGCGACCGAGGCGGTAGTTGAGTTCCATCGAGGTCGCCTTCCAGCGCGACACGATCTCGCTCATGTACGACGGCACGCGCACGGTCTTGACGGTGTTGATCAGCGCCCGGCGGATGCCTTGCTTGATCCACCAGGTCGCGTAGGTCGAGAAGCGGCAACCGGCCTTGGGGTCGAACTTCTCGACCGCCTTCATCAGCCCGATGTTGCCCTCTTCGATCAGATCGAGGAACACGAGGCCACGATTGACGTAGTTCTTGGCGATCGAGACGACGAGCCGCAGGTTGGCGCGGATCATGTGCTCGCGTGCTGCGGCATCGCCCTTCTGCACGCGCGTGCTCAGTTCGATCTCCTGTTCCGCCGTCAGCAACGGCACTTCGTTGATGTCGGCCAGGTACGTGTCCAGCCCGGTGTCCCGCATGGCAATCCCCGTGTGTGGTGTAGGTTGCGACACCTATCGACGGAGACGCTGCGCGGTCCAGTGGGCGCGGGCAGGGAAGTCCCGTACCGGGAACCGGCGGTGGGCAAGGAGCATTGCCATCGCCGCTTCGCCCCGCCGCGCCGTGCGTCCAGCTGCCGGCGCAGCGGCGCCTTCGGCGTGATCCGCTGGAGCCAGGAACGCCGCGTTGCGACGGCTCCAGAAAACTAGAACAACGTGTAGATGAACGGCGCGATGCCGGTGGCACCGAGCGCGAGCAGGATGCCGAACAACGCGAACACGATCAGGAACGGCGTCAGCCACCAGGCCTTGTTCTCGGCCATGAACGCCACGAATTCGGCCACGAGGCCGCGTTCCTCACCTTTGGCGGCGTTCAGGAACTCGTTGGGATCGTCCTTGGGGGTCGGCTCGGTCATGGCAGCTCGGAAGTGGCGACTGGATCAGTATAGCTTGAAATAGCTCGAGGCGGGCTTCGGCGGCCCGCGATCGTGCCAATAGCTGGGGCGCTGGGGCTCCAGCTTCTTGCCGAGCTGGTCGCGCCCGACCAGTCGGAAGAGCAGACCCAGCGGCGTGAACATCAGGTAGTAGATCGTCGCCAACAACACGTGGCTGATCACGAACCCGATCGGCATCGCCACGAGGGTCAACGCGACATACGCCACCTTGGTGGCGAACTGCGCGCCGACCAGGAACAACAGCAACTGCAGCACACCGAAGCCGGCGATCCCGAGGAACACCGGGTGGTCCCACGCGAAGCCCACGGTCCAGCGCAGCACGAGGCCGGTCAGCAGCGGCAGGCCCGCCACGGCGATCCAGGCGAACTGCGCCAGCACCTGGCGCTTCGGATTCAGGTCGAGCTTGAGCATCGCTGGTCAGTCCAACGCGAAGTCGGCGAGGTACTTCTCGCGGTCGATCGGGGGCAGGTTGGTCTGCGCAGCGCGGCGCAGCACGAAGTTCTCGAGCACCAGCACGTCCATCTCGGTGCCGAGGAAGCAGCGCAGCGCGTCCTGCGGCGTGCAGACGATCGGCTCGCCGCGCACGTTGAAACTGGTGTTGATCAGCACCGGGCTGCCGGTGCGTTCCTCGAAGCGCCGCATCAGGCGGGCGAGGCGCGGATTGCGTTCGCCGTCGACGGTCTGCAGGCGCGCCGAGTAGTCGACGTGGGTGATCGCCGGCAGCGTCGAACGTTGCTGCTTGAGCTTGTCGAGCCCCTTGGCGCCGGCATCGACCGGTTTGCGGATCTCGTCGCGGACCGGCGCGACGATCAGCATGTACGGGCTTTCGTGCTGTGGCGCGATCTGGAAGAAGTCGCTGGCGCGTTCGCGCAGCACGATCGGCGCGAACGGCCGGAACGACTCGCGGAACTTGATCTTCAGGTTCATCACGCTCTGCATCTTCGGCGAGCGGGCGTCGCCGATGATGCTGCGCGAACCGAGCGCGCGCGGCCCGAACTCCATGTTGCCCTGGAACCAGCCGATCACGTTCTCCTGCTCGATCAACTCGGCGACCCGGTCGGCGAGGCCGGCCTCGTCGCCGAACTCCTCGTAGGTCACGCGCTGCTCGTCGAGGAACGCCCGGATCGCGGCCGGCTCGTAGCGCGGCCCCAGCAGGCTGCCGCGCTGGCTGTCGTTGGGCCGCACCTGGCGCGGTTTGCCGAGCAATTGGTGCCAGACGAACTGGGCGGCGCCGAGCGCGCCGCCGGCGTCGCCGGCCGCGGGCTGGATCCACAGTCTCTCGAACGGTCCTTCGCGCAGGATCACGCCGTTGCCGACGCAGTTCAGGGCCACGCCACCGGCCAGACAGAGGTTCTTCTTGCCGGTGACCTCCTGGGCGTGGCGGGCGGTGCGCAGCATGACCTCCTCGGTGACCTTCTGGATCGATGCGGCCAGATCCATGTGCACCTGTTCGAGCTGCGACTCCGGCGGCCGCGGCGGCATGCCGAACAGCGCGTGGAACTTCGCGCTGGTCATCGTCAGGCCCTGGCAATAGTTGAAGTACGACAGGTCCAGCCGGTAGCTGCCGTCGTCGCGCAGGTCGATCAGATGGTCGCGGATCAGCTTGGCGAAGCGCGGTTCGCCGTAGGGGGCGAGTCCCATCAGCTTGTACTCGCCGCTGTTGACCTTGAACCCGCAGTAGTAGGTGAACGCGGAGTACAGCAGCCCGAGCGAGTGCGGGAAGCGGATCTCCTGCAGCAGCCTGACCTTGTTGCCCTCGCCGACCCCGACCGACGTGGTCGCCCATTCGCCGACGCCGTCCATCGTCAGGATCGCCGCGTCCTCGAACGGCGACGGGTAGAAGGCCGACGCGGCGTGGCTCTCGTGGTGCTCGGGGAAGATGTAGCGGTTCTTCGGCTTGCAGCCGAGCGCCTTGGTGAGCCCGCGCCGCATGTGCAGTTTGTCGCCGAGCCACACCGGCAAGGCCTTGCGGAACGACGCCAGTCCCGCCGGCGCGAACGCCAGGTAGGTCTCGAGCAGCCGGTGGAACTTCAGGATCGGCTTGTCGTAGAACGCGACGAAGTCGAGGTCCGCCGGGCCGATGCCAGCCTGCCCGAGTGCATATTCGACCGCCTTGGCCGGGAATGCCGCGTCGTGCTTCTTGCGGGTGAAGCGCTCTTCCTGTGCGGCGGCCACGATCTCGCCGTCGCGCAGCAGGCACGCGGCGGAGTCGTGGTAGAACGCGGAGATGCCGAGGACGTACGTTGGCACAGGACGAGGTGCGATCCGGGACACTCGTCCGTGGATCGGGCGGGGCAGCCTACCACCCACTGTATGCTTATGCGAGGTGCAGACACTCCAGGGCGCCCACGCTTGGACGAAACGTCGCTGCCACTGGAACTTGCCGGTCCTGGTCGGCTGCATCTTGTCGAGACCTTGACGGACCGAACGCGAACTCCTGCTTTCCGATGATGCGCCTGCTCCACGTCACCCTGTTCGTCGCCGGCCTGGTCGGCACGTGGGCCGTCGTGCACGCACTGCAGCCGGCGGCACTGCGCGACGACGCGCAGATCATGCATTTCCGCACCGCCGACCGCTGGCTCCTGCCCGACCGGCCGAGCGCCGCGGAGCAACTGCGCTTCCTGGCCGCGACCAATGCCGCGTGGCCGCACCCGCAACTGGCCGGGCTGCCGATCCAGCGCACGCCGGAGGTCGGTGCCTACGACGAGTGGTTCGGGACCGGCTACGCGTTGCCGCGCATGCAGGACCTGTTGAAGAACGTCACCTGGAAGCCGGATTCGGCGTGGTTCCTCTGCTACCGCGGTCCGCAGCAGCCGTACTTCGATCGAGACGGCTGCGTGGAGCTGCGCTTCAACCGCTTCGGGCTGCGCGATCGCGCCGATCTGACGCTCGCCAAGCCGGCGGGTTACCGCCGCATCGTCTGCATCGGCGATTCCCTGACCCTGGCCTGGGGCGTGCGCGCCGCCCAGAGCTGGCCGGTGCTGCTCGAACAGCGGCTGTTGGCCGAACCCCAGCAGATCCAGGTCGTCAATGCCGGGGGCACCGGTTCGGCGTATGTCGACGAGTACGCGCTGGCCCTCGCGCATCGCCACGGTCGGTTCGATCCCGACCTGGTGCTGGTGACGCTGTGCCTGAACGATCTGCTGGTCACCAACGGCCGTCTGGGCCATTTCCGCCCCGACGCGCTGCCGTTCGAGCAGATTCCGGCCGAGGACCGCGCCTGGTGGATGGAGTCGGCGCTGCTCCGCGACATGCACCGTCGACTGGCCGGCGGTCAGGCGCTCGACCTCGGCCCGGACCGCGACTGGGTCCAGGAGCTGCTGGACCTGCCCGACGGCCACCTCTACTACGCCGGCAAGGGCGAATCGCGCGCGATGTACTGGCCGGGCGGCATGCCACAGGCCGGCTTGAGGGCGATGCGCGACTGGTGCCGGGCCCGCAACGTACGCTTCGCGGTGGTGGTCTGGCCGCTGCTGCAGGGGCTTGGCGAAGGGCGCTACTATCCGTTCGCGAAGATGCACGGGTTGTTGCGCGAGTTCTGTGCCGCCGAGGCGATGCCGCTGCTCGACCTGCTGCCGACGTTCGCGACGATTCCGCACGAAACGCTGTGGGTCAGTCCGTTCGACATGCACCCCAACGAACTCGCCCACGAACTCGCCGCGCCGGCCTTGGCGGCCTTCTGCCTCGAACTCCTGTCGCGCCCCTGACACGATGCGCTCGCCGAAACCCACTTCGTTCGCTCGCCGCTTCGCCCTCGCCCTCGCGATGGTGCTGTTCTCGCTGGGTCTCGTCGAGGAGGCGCTGCGGCTGCTCTGGCTGCCGCGACCGCCCCTCGGGCAACTGTCCTATGCAACGGCCGACGGTCAGCCGGTGGCGGACCTCGCCGCCGCGGCGAAACTCGGGTTCGTCGTGCCGGTACCGCCAGACCAGACCCCGCGACCCCGCTACATGTTCGCGGCCGGCAAACAGTTCTACCTGTGCTACAGCGACGCCGAACGCCTGCGCGCCGACTGGCTCGACGCCGCCGGCCGCGTGCCGGTGCGCATCAACGCGTTCCATCTGCGCGAACGCGAGTCGATCGGCCTCGAGAAGCCGGCTGGCGAGCAACGCATCGTCTGCATCGGCGACTCGTTCACGTTCTGCTGGGGCGTGCCCGAGGAGCGTGGGTGGGTGCGCCTCCTCGAGGAGCGCGTGCGACAGGACGGCCGCGACGTGCGCACGGTCAACTGCGGCGCCGCCGGGGCGATCTGCGTCGACGAGTACGAATGGGGGTTGCGGCATCGCTTCGGCAAGTTCGCGCCCGACGTCGTGCTGGTCACGCTGTGCCTCAACGACCTGATCCCGAGCAGCGGCCTGTTCGTGCAAGGTCCCTCGGCGAGCACCGGTTTTCGCACCATGGACCTGGCCTTGGCCGTCCTCGGCCGCGACCCCCTCTACCTCGACCCCAGCGTCGACTGGGTGGGCCTGCTGCACAACCTGCCGCAGGAGGGTGCTGGACAGCTGTACGGCCCCGACAAGCCGTACGAGGCGATGTGGGGGCGGGGTGTGCCGCAGCGCTCGCTGCTTGCCATGCAGGCGTGGTGCAACGAGCACAACTGCAAGCTGGGCATCATCTTGTGGCCGTTCTTGCAAGGGCTCGGCCCGACCCGCCACTACCCGTTCGCTTCGCTGCACGAACAAGTTTCCAAGTTCTGCAAAGACAACAACTTGCAGTTCCTCGACGTACTCCCGGCGCTGGCCGGCACGCCAGCCGAAGCGTTGTGGGTCAGCCCAGCCGACATGCACGCCAACCCGACGGCCCACAAGCTTGCGTTGGAACGCATCCTCCCGTTCGCGCAAAGCCTTCTGAGCCCTTGAGATCCGGTCTCGAATAGGGTGTGAACGCTTTTCAAGAGCGTTTCTCGCAAGTCTGAAATTGACCCAGGGGGGTGCTTCTTTTAGAGGGGTCCGGCTTTCTGGCCAGCAGGACAGGTCCCTCTCTGCCTACACCCATGGGTACGCCCCATGCGGTGCAGCGTCATTCGGGGTCCGGTCCAAGTGAATCCGGGCACGTACCTCCGGCCGCTGGACCGAACGCCATCGTCGATCCGGCCCTGAACGAACGCACCTCCATCCGCAGCCGCGGGGGGACCAACCCTTGACCGACCTCTTCCCCAAGTGGACCAACAAGCTGCCCGCCCTCCTCGCGCTCGGCGCGGCGGCGGCCGGTTTGACCGTGGTCTTCGTCGTCTACTACTGGTTCTCGCCGAAGAACACCGACGTCGGCTACCAACCGTTCCAGCCGATCGCGTACAGCCACAAGCTGCACGCCGGCACGCTGGGCATGGACTGTCGGTACTGCCACCGCCACGTCAGCGAGGGTCCGCACGCCACCGTGCCGGACAACGCGACGTGCATGGGCTGCCACACCCACGTCAAGAAGGACAGCCCGCTGCTGGCTCCGTTGCGTGAAGCGTTCGGCGACGGCTCGGCCAACCAGAAGCCGCTGGAGTGGATCAAGGTCCACATGCTGCCGGACTACGCGTACTTCAACCACGCGGTGCACGTGAACGCGAACGTCGGCTGCGCCAGCTGCCACGGCCGCGTCGACCAGATGGAGATCGTGCGCCAGGTCGAACCGATGAGCATGGGTTGGTGCCTCGAGTGCCACCGCGACCCGACCTCCCACATCCGCCCCGAAGGCGTCTCCGTGACGCAGATGGACTGGCAGCCGACGGACGAGAGCCGCGCCGCGGCGCGCAAGCGCCTCGAGTGGATCAACAACGAGCGGCCTCAGCTCAACCCTCCGACCCACTGCTCGGCGTGCCACCGATGACCACTGTTCCGACTCCCATGAACGGCAACCCCGTGACGACGAACGGTGCGGCGGCCGCTGCGCCGACCGAACTGCACTACTGGCGCAGCGCCGGCGAACTCGAGAACACCCCCGAGTTCCAGGAGATGGTCGCGCGCGAGTTCCCCGAGGGCATCACCGAAGCTCCGGACGAAGTGTCGCGGCGTGGCTTCCTGGGCGCGGTCGCTGCATCGGTGGCGCTGGCCGGCCTGACCAGCTGCCGCAAGCCGGCGACCAGGATCCTGCCGTTCAACAAGCGGCCGGCGGGCGTCAAGCCGGGCATCCCGCAGTTCTACGCGACGGCGCTGGCCCGCAACGGCTACGGCGTCGGCGTGATCGTCAAGAGCAGCGACGGTCGCCCGACCAAGATCGAGGGCAACCCCGACCACCCGAGCAGCCTCGGCGGCGCCGACCTGCGTCTGCAGGCCGAGTTGCTGCAGATCTACGATCCGGGCCGCAGCGAAGCACCGCGCAACGCCCACACGGCGATGCACGCCAGCGATCCGAAGGGCCACGCCGGCCACACGGTCGACGTCTGGGCCGAGTTCGCGTCGTTCTGGAACGGTGAGAGCGGCATCGCCAAGACCCTGCAGAGCAAGCAGGGCGAGGGGTTGCACTTCCTGATGCCGCCGACCTCGTCGCCGGCCCTGCAGGCGCTGATCGGCCGCATCCAGACGACCTCCTTCCCGAAGGCGAAGTTCCACTTCTGGACGCCGCTGCACCACGACGCCGAGCTCGCCGGCGCGCAGGTGACGTTCGGTCGCGCGGTGCAGACGCACTACGACCTCGCCAACGCCGACGTCGTCGTCTCGCTCGACAGCGACTTCCTCGAGACCGACGGCAACAACCTGCGCCAGGCGCGCGAATGGGCCAGCACCCGCAAGGCGCCGGCCCCCGGCGCCAAGCTGTCGCGCCTGTACGTCGTCGAAGCGACCTACTCGACGACCGGCACGGCCGCCGACCATCGCTTCCGCGTCCGCGCCAGCGACATCCCGGCCGTGGCGTTCGCGCTCGCCAACGAGTGTGGCGTCGGTGCTGGCACCGAGCTGGCGACGGCAGTCGCCGCGCACGGTTCCGAAGGCTTCACGAAGAACGGCAAGCCGTGGCTGAAGGCGCTCGCCGACGACCTCAAGGCCGCCGGTGGCCGCTGCATCGTGATCGCCGGCGAACGCCAGCCGGCCGCGGTGCACGCGGTCGCCCACGCGCTCAACAGCCAGCTCGGCGCGGTCGGCAAGACCGTGCGTTACACGGCGCGCCCGGCGGGCCTCGACCAGGCCTGCACCGGCTCCCTTCAGGAGCTGCGCACGGCGCTCGACGCCGGCGGCGTCGAAGCCCTGTTCGTGATCGGCGCCAATCCGGTCTACGACGCCCCGGCCGACTTCGGCTTCGACAAGCTGCTCGGCAAGGCGAAGAACACGATCCACGTCGGCGCCTACGACGACGAGACCGGCCGGCTGTGCCAGTGGCACTTCCCGCAGGCCCACGAGCTCGAGGCGTGGGGCGACCTGCGTGCGCACGACGGCACGATCACGATCCAGCAGCCGCTGATCGCCCCGCTGCACGGCGGCGTGTCGGCGCTGGAGTTCCTCGGCCTGCTCAACGAAGAGCCGAACTTCGAAGGCCTGCTGGCGGCGCGCGACGGCGTGTTCGGCCTCGACCTGGTCAAGGCCCACTGGGCGCAGGCCTCCGGCGCGGCCGACTTCGAGTCGACGTGGTGGCCGCGCGCGCTGCACGACGGCCTGGTCGCCGGCAGCCAGTTCGCGGTCGAGAACGTCTCGGTCAGCCCAACCGGCGTCGCCGGTCTCGTCAAGCAGTACGCCCGCGCCAGCGGCGTCGAGATCGTGCTGCGCGGCTGCCCGAAGATGCACGACGGGCGCTACGCCAACAACTCCTGGCTGCAGGAGACGCCGGACCCGCTGACCAAGCTGTCGTGGGACAACGCCGCGCTGCTCAGCATGGCGACCGCGCAGAAGCTCGGCGTCAAGAACGGCGACAACCTGGCGATCGCCGCCAACGGCGCGACGCTGCAGGTGCCGGCCTGGGTGCTGCCCGGCCACGCCGACGACAGCATCACGCTGCACCTCGGCTGGGGCCGTTCGTTGCCCGCCAGCTGCAAGGTCGCGCAGGGCACCGGCTTCAACGCCTACCAGCTGCGCGCCGCCGGCACGCCGTGGGTGGTGACCGGCGCCAACGTCTCCAAGGGCACCGGCACCTACCCGCTGGTCTGCACGCAGGAGCACGGCACGATGGTCGGCCGCGCGCTGGTCCGCGAGGCCACCAAGGCGACCAACGACAAGACGCCGCGCTGGGCGCCGATGATGTCGCCGCTCGACATGGCCGCCGCCCTGAAGGGCAAGCAGGAGAAGGACCTCAACAACTCCCTGTGGGAGGAACGTGGCTACCTGAAGGGCGACAAGAGCTACGACGAGGAGGTCCGCCGCTCGCCCTACCAGTGGGGCATGGTGATCGACCTCAACGCCTGCACCGGGTGCAGCGCGTGCGTCGTCGCCTGCGTCGCCGAGAACAACATCCCGATGGTCGGCAAGGTCCAGGTGGCCCGCAACCGCGAGATGTTCTGGATCCGCGCCGACCGCTACTTCACGGCCCGCGGCGAAGCCTCGCGCGACGACAAGCTCGAGATGGCCGAGGATCCGCAGGTGCACAACATGCCGGTGCCCTGCATGCAGTGCGAGAACGCGCCCTGCGAGGCGGTGTGCCCGGTCGCCGCGACCGTGCACAGCCCCGACGGCCTCAACGACATGGTCTACAACCGCTGCATCGGCACGCGCTACTGCAGCAACAACTGCCCGTACAAGGTCCGCCGCTACAACTACCTCGAGTACGTCGGCAACGCGCCGGCGACCAAGCGCATGGCGTTCAATCCGGACGTCACCGTGCGCAGCCGCGGCGTGATGGAGAAGTGCACGTTCTGCGTGCAGCGCATCAACGGTGGCCGCATCGAGGCCAAGCTGGCCGGCAAGAAGGTCGGCGACGGTGCCGACGACGTGCGCGTGCAACCCGCGTGCGCGCAGTCGTGCCCGACGCAGGCGATCACGTTCGGCAACCTGCTCGAAGCGCAGAGCAAGGTCACCCAGCTCAAGGACAACCCGCTGAACTACGGGTTGCTGTCGGAACTCAACACGAAGCCGCGAACGACCTACCTCGGCCGCGTGCGCAACCCCAACTCCGCCATCTGACCGGAACAGGCTGATCGATGACCGCAATCACCGTGATCGACGAGCCGGAGAATCCGCTGCGTCGCGCCCCGCTGGTCGAGGGCAACAACACCTTCTCCTCGGTGACCGACATCATCGCCGGCGTCGCGGAGAAGAAGACTCCGCGCGGCTGGTACCTGATGTTCGGCATCTCCATCGCGCTGCTGCTCAACCTCGGCGCGATGCTCGGGT
>DAIMFJ010000008.1:28062-38147 GCA_036724695.1 Planctomycetota bacterium | reverse complement strand
GCATGGGCCGCCTACTTGGCACCGAGGATGGCGGCGTGAAGTGGCTGCCAGAAGTGAAGGCTACCCCCGTGCGCCCGTACGCAATCCCAGTTCTCGGACGAGATGGACCAGACATTGCAAGGGCCTGCCGCGGTTGACTCGGATATACCGGGTTCCCGACAAGCGGCAGGCATCCTTCAGGGTCTTGTCGGTGCTGTGCGGCAGGAACCCGGTTGCAGCGAGCACGAAGTTGTAGTTGCCGGCCCGGACACTGTCGGCCTTGGCGTTGACTCGGCCAGGGTCGTGCACACACCCGTCGACCTCCGCCAACTCCAGCAATGCCGCCAGTCTGCGATCGCGTTCCGGGTCGGACCGATTCGAGACGAACAGCACTCTCGCGCCGCGCAAGAGGGGTCGTAGTTGCTCGGCGAGCTGTTCTTCCCGCGGCTTCGACACCGCCGGTTCATCGACGGGCAACTGCGGATCGGTACAGACAGGCGGGATCGGCGCTGCAATGCGTACCGCGTGCGGTGTCGTGCCGAGCAATGCCTGCAATCTGTGCAGCTTGCGCCGTTGTTTGCGTTCGCCGAATTGGGCGGCCTGCAGGGCGAGGATACGAGCGTGGTGAGGACCGATATGCTCCGCGAGCCGATCGATTGGCAGTGCTTCCCCCAGGTCGAACGCCTGCGTAAGCCAGTCTATCAGCTCCTGCTCGGTGCCGTGGTGGCCTGGCGGGTGTGCCAACAGCGTGTCCCGGGATTGTTCCAGCCGCCGTCGCTCGATGCCGAGATGTCGGCGCCAGCTCGCCGCAGGGACGAACTCTGGATCGAGCAACCGTTCGAACGGCCGATCGACAACCAACTCGTTCTGTGCGAGCCAACGCAGTCGGCCGATCGCCGCGCCCCACAGCTCCATGTCGTGTACGCTGCCGCGCAGCCATCGCACTTTCCCGGCGATGTCGGCCCAGTTGGTGGACTTGACCTGATCTTGTCGACGGATCGCCGGGCGCAGCTGGTCGGTGTGGACAGCTTCGTCAGGTCGCTGCAGGTTCGGTTGTGTACAGGCTTCGATCGTCGCTCGAACCTCCTTGAACAGCGCGCCGGGGTCGTCCGGTCCCGGATAGAGGGCCGTTCCATCCCGCCAGCCGAACTCGTCTCGTCCTGTGCGTGTGGCAAGGTCTTCGATGCGCTCGAATTCCGTTGCTGCAGCAATCTCGACCGTGCTCCAGTCCTCGGCGCGGTCGCCGGTGCCGAGTCCGACGTCGGTGCGGCAGTCCCAGGGGTTGCTGCCCTTGGCCAGGATGCGCACCGCCCCTGGCCACCAGACCTTCGAGAGCTTGCCGAGCTCCTGCGCCAGGCGATAGACCCGGGCGTGGATCGATGCGTCGGTCGGCAGCGCCACCTCGATGGCTCGGCCACGTGCCATCCATTGGGTCAGCAACAGGCGCTGTCGCTGCGGCTCGAGCAGGGACGCCTCCACGTAGTTGGCCCGGATGGCTGCTTCGAGTTCCTCGAGTTCCGCGTGGCCCGCAGTGACGTCGATGCTCGGCCGAGCGCGACCTGCGGGGAGTGACAGTGGGGTGGAGGCAGCCGCCGGACCAGCGGCTGGTGGATGCGATGCCGCCTGGACAGCCACGGTCGGCGCGCTGCGGTCGACTTGATCGTGGGGAGGATCTTCGTCGGGTGTGACCTCCACCTCGTCGGCCCGTTCGGGGTCCTCGGCTGAGCTTGTCGGATCCCTGGGCACGGCTGGCTTTGCATCGAGGGAACTCGACTCGGTCACGAGCAACCCGTGATCCGGCGTGGATTCGCCGCCACGGGGGGCCGCGGCCGCGTCCTGAGCCGTGGCCGCATGCGCCGTGTGGATCGCTGCCTCGACTCCCCGTCTGGCCGCCTCTGAGGGCAGCGCCGAGGCGAGCGCGTTCGCAAACGCTTCACGTTCGTTCTGTCCAGTCCCGAACCAGCGCTCCTGCTCATGCAGGAGCAGGCACTCGATCCACCCGTTGCGACGGAACAGGACCTCGTATCCGAGGCTCGCCAGCCACTCCATCTTATGGTCGACCATGAATTCTCCCGGGCAGCGACACGTGCCTGCCCGAACGCAGTCTACGTCAAAGCGCCATCGATGCCGCTGAGATCTGCCAGGACATGGTGACTTCCGGAATCTGTGCGAGACCGGACATCCCTTGATCCGAGGCCGCGCCTTGAGGCCGGCAGTGTCCCGCGGGGCGACCGGAACCCAGTGGTGTCCCGGTCTGATTGACAGGTTGCGGTGCTGGCGCGTGGGTGGGGCGCCGCAGACCCACAACCCTTCACCGCCGCACCGTCACCTCCGGCACCACCACCAGCCATTCGTCCCGCTTCAGCCGCTGCAGCCCCTCCTCGTCGGCATCGCCGCGCCTCCGCACCAGCACCGCGGCGACGCGAACGGACTCCACGTTCGGCAGCTGCTCGCGCCAGCGCGCCGCGGCGGCTTTCGAGAGCGCGCCGACGCGGTTGCCGTGGCGGTCCGTGAGGAAGATCCAATTGGTCGTCGTCGTGAACGAGAGCGGGTCCCCCGTGCACAGCTCCCCGATCGACGTGGCGATCGCCTCGTGCTGCGCCGAACGCGCGGCATACGACAGGTTGACGTCGCTCAGCGCGAACAGTTCGTAGCCGAGGTTCGGCAGCGGTTGCTGCGTCGCATCCATCGCGAAGCGGGTGCGCGCGAACGCATCCCCTTCGAATTCCCGCAGCCACGGTGCCCCGTGCTCCGCCGACTGCACCAGCGCCAAGGTCTGCCGCGCGCGGGTCATCGCGACGTAGTACAGGCGCCGCAGTTGCTCCCAGGAGTCCTGACCGCGCCGCTGCCAGCCGCCGTCGAGGACCACCACATGGTCGTATTCGGCGCCCTTGCTGCCGTGCACCGTGCTGAGCACGACGCCGCTGCCGACGCTGCGTTCGCGGCGTTGCTCGAGGGACAGTTCGCCGAAGAAGTCCCGCAGTTGGGACTTCGGTTGGGCCGCGTCGCCGAATTCGGCGGCGAAATCGGCCAAGAACTGCTCCACCAACACGAAGTTCGGCTCGCGTGGGCGAACGCTGCGCACCTGGTCGAGCAAGGCCAGCAAGTGTCCGGCGTCGAGTTCGAGTGCCGGGTCGGCGTCGACCTTGGCGAGGAACTCCTGCACTTCGCGCAGTCGGAACAGCGAATGCGCTTGCTCCTGGTCGATGCGGCGCCGGCAGGCGATGCCCTCGCGTTCTAACAGCGTGCGGATCGCCGCTAGCAGGTGGTGGCGCGGCGACAGGACGGCACAGCGATCCCAGGTGAAGTCCGGGTCGGCGCTGGCGAGCCGCCGCAGTTCTGCGAGGACCGCGAACGGTTGGTCGGCGAGCGCGTCGACGGCGAGCAGGTGCACGCGGCCGCGGGCTGGGTGTGACGACCTCGCCAAACGGCCGCCAGGCGGGTCCTGCTGGCGACGTTCGTCGATGCGAGATGGCACGTCGCTCTTCAGCCGGTCCTGATTGCACGCGATCAGGCGTTCGGCAGCAGTGACGATGTGCGCGGTCGAGCGGTGGTTCTCGACCAGCAACATGCGTCTGGCCTGGTAGTCGGTCTCGAACCTGCGCAGGAACGCGACGCTGGCCTTGCGGAACTCGTAGATGTTCTGGTCGTCGTCGCCGACCGCGAGCACCGTCAGTTTGCGCTCCGGATCGCGCAGGGTCCGGCCGGCGATCGCCGAGACGAGGTCGTACTGATCCTGGTCGATGTCCTGGTACTCGTCGACCAGGATGTGTCGGAACCCGACCAGCAGCCGGTCGCGGAGTTCCTCGCCGTCGGCGTCGCTGCTGGTGGAGCTGGCCTCGCCGAGCAATTGCACCGCCTGCTTCAGCATCGCTTCGAAGCTTGCACTGGTCTGGCCGTTGCGCGGGCCGTCGAGCAGCGGATTGCCGACCAGCCGCGCGGCCATGCCGTGGTAGGTCTGCACCAGTACGCCGTGGGCGTCGCTGCCGACCAGATCGCGCAGGCGGCGGCGCAGTTCGAGCGCGGCACTGCGGTTGTAGCAGAGCACCAGGATCGCGCGCGCCGGCACGCGGCGGACGCGCAGCAGGTAGGCGCAGCGGTGCACGACGACGCGCGTCTTGCCCGAACCGGGCCCGGCGAGGACCAACAGCGACTCCTGGTCGCCGGCCTCGACGATCGCGCGCTGGCTGGGGCTCAGGGCCTGCACGATGCTGCGCCACGAATCGGGGCTGGTGGCGCGTTTGAGCTCGTGCTGGCGATTCTTCCAGTACTTGGCGACGAACGTGTCGCGCGGCAGACGGAAGTACTCGTCGAGGAACTGCAGGCCGTCGCGCGGCGTGTTGGCCATGCGCCGCGCGAACTCGTGCATCGCATGGATCTGTACGGTGCGTTCGTCCTGGTGCGCGGCGAGCCGCTCGAACTCGGCTTTGCTGTAGCGGCGTTGCTCGGCCGCCTTGGGTACGCGCAGCAGCATCGCCTGCCGGAACACGGCGAGGCCCTTGTGCAGCACGATTGCGCCGATGCGGTGCAAGAACAGCAGCGCGTACTCGATCTCGGTGGCTGGATCGCGCGAAGGTCTGCCACCGAGGAGGATGTCGTGGTCGATCGCCGTCTGCAGCTGGTCGAGCGAGAAGCTCGACAGCAGGTTGGCGCCGCGACCGTGCGGTTCGACCAGTCGCTCCAGCAGGCATTCGAGGCAGCGTGTCGCGATCCGGTGGCGGCGGGCGCTGGCTTCCTCGATCTGTTCCCAGGTGCCGCGCACGGTGACCAGGCACTGTTCCTGGGAGACGAACTGCACGCGCAGGCCGGGGGCACGGTGGCCCGCGAACTGCGCGCGGTCGGACATCGTCGCCAGCAGGGTCTGCACCTGCAGCGCTGCGCCGAGACCGTTCGGCAAATCGAGGGCCTGCGTCAACTGGCGGAGGCTCAGTGGGTAGGCGCGGTGTCGTTCGGGGTCGGGTTCGAGCTCGCGCAGCAGCTCGAGGATGCGCTTGTCGAGCGTGATTGCGCGGTCGAGCCGTTCGCTCGACGGCTCGGCGACGCCACGCCGGAGGAACGCCGTCATTAGCACCCCGCTGGACAGCAGTTTGGCCTTCTGCATCTCCAACAGGATGCGCAGCACCTTGCGCCCATCGGGGTCGGTTTCGCCCTTCTCCACGACGCCTAGCACACCGGGCAGACCCAACAGGTCGTCGCTGCTGAAACCTTCGTCCTGTTCCGCGTTGAGGAGCCGCGCGAGGATCGCCAACCACGCCGCGGCCCGCTTGTCTGGCAGATCGAGTTGCGCAAGGCGCTGGCGGGCCTCGGCGAGGTTCGTCACCAAGGGGCGGCCCTGGAACACGGCGGTGAGGTTCTCGTCGCGCCGCAAGAACCGGCCGCGCTCGAGCCATGCAATCGCCGTGACGACGCGGGTCGGCGCGCCGCGGTCATAGGGATCGATCTGCTCGGCGAGCGCGTCGTCGCGGAGGATCTCCCCGGTGGTGCAGACCGCCTGGCGGTCGCCTCCGTCTTCGGCGTGGCGCGCGAGGTGGCGGATGCGCTGCAGGATCGCCGCGACGTCGCGGTGGTCGAGGCGCGAACTCGCCGACAGGCGGAATTGCGTTTCGACGTCCTTGGGATCGAGCAGCAGCACCGCGCGGGCCGGCAGGTTGTCGCGGCCGGCGCGGCCGACCTCTTGCACGTAGGCTTCGAGCGAACCGGGGATCTCGAAATGCACGACCAACCGGATGTCGGGCTTGTCGATGCCCATGCCGAACGCATTGGTCGCGCAGACGACCGGATGGTGACCCTGCAGGAAGCCCTCTTGCACGGCCTTCTTGGTCGGGATGTCGAGCCCGGCGTGGAACGCGACGGCAGGAATGCCGGCCCTGCTCAGCAAATTGGCGGTCGTCTCGGTGTGGCTGCGGGTCGCGGCGTAGACGAGCACGCTGCCGGTCGGGGTGAGGGCCAGTTGTTCGGCGACGAGTTCGCGCAGGCGGGGGATCTTCTCGGCGCTGGCGATCGGCTCGACGTGCAGCGTGAGGTTCTGGCGCGGCGCGTGGCCGTCGAAGATGGTCAGTTGCTGGCCGAGCTCCTCCTGGAAGTGCTCGACGATCTCGTCTCGCACTTCGGGTTTGGCCGTTGCGGTGACGCAGACGATCGGGGCGGTCGGAATCTCCTGCTCCGCGCAGAACTCACGGATGAAACGCGCCGCGTACAGATAGTCAGGCCGGAAGTCGTGACCCCATTTGGAGAGGCAGTGCGCCTCGTCGAAGATCCAAGCGCCGATCTCGCGGTGGGCGATTGCCTTCTTGAACGAGCGATTCCGCAGCTGCTCGGGCGACACGTAGAGGATCCCGGCGAGGCCACTGTGCACGGCGTCGAGCGCTTCGCGCCGCTCGGGCGGCGTCAACCGACCGGTCAATGCGTAGGCGCAGGTGGATCGGGTCTTCTGCGCGAAGTTGTCGACCTGATCGTGCATCAACGACTGCAGCGGCGAGATCACGATCGACAGGCTGCCGCGTCGTACGTAACGCACGATCGCCGGCAGTTGGAAGCACAGCGATTTGCCACCGCCGGTCGGCAGCAGGGCCAGGTGGGGCCGTTCGGCGAAACCGGCTGCGACGATCGCGCGCTGGGCCGGTGTGCCGTCGGCGAGGGTCGGCTCGGCGCGGAATCCGGAGTAGCCGAACCAGCGTTGCAACTGCGGTTCGGGATCATGACAGTTGCGACACCAACTGCAATCGGCGGCACCGCATGGTTGGTCGCGCAATCGGCGTAGCAGTGGTGTGAAGCGTGGCCGTTGGCGGCGCACCCACGCCATCGGGATCGACGGCGACATTGCGTGGGGTGTGCCGGCGACGCGTAGCCACGCGACCGCGAACAGCAAGTCGAGGCAAGTTTCGGCCGGGTGTTGGTCGCTGGGCAGCAATTCGGCGAGGGCGGTGCGGCAGGTGCGGGACGTCAGGTAGGCCTGCAGGTCGGCATCGAGATCGTTACTGGCTGCAATCGTCGGTGCGAAGAACACCCGCATGCCTTCGCGCGCCGGTTCGCCTAGCGCGGCCATGCCACGCATGGCGAGCGCATGCAGGATCCGGATGAACTGCGGGTTTTCGGCGGCCAGTTCGTCGCGGCGCAGGGTGGCGTCGGCGAGCACGCGGGCGGCGATTTGCGCGTCGGCGACTGGGTCGTTGCGGGAGTCGCTGACGAGTTTGTAGTCCTTGACGAGCGCGTGGTACGGATGCTCGGCGAAGAACAGCGCGGAGAGGTAGAGCGTGTCGACGGCAGGCTTCTGGAGCAGCGCCAGGCCGGGGTGGTGGCGTGCGAGCCAGGGCAGGTCGTGGTGGAGGATGTTGTGGCCGAAGACGAAGTCGGCGGGGGCGGCGATCGTGTCGAGGGTGGTGGGGTCGAGGGTGTTGTGGTGGAGGGTGGTGGTGCCCAGGACCGCGCCGAGGGCGGTCAGGCGGTCGTTGGCGTCGAGCTCGAGGTCGATGCCGAGGCCTTGGGCGGAGTGGGGCATGGGGGGGATGCGTCGAGGTGCGGGGGATTCTACGTGGCGGCTGGCAGATCTTCTGAGGTCCACTGGTTTGCAGAGCCGCATGGTGCAGCAGGTTGCCGTGGTGGGCCAGGCTCGTGATCACCCCTGGCACCCGTCACTGGCGAGCGGGTGGTGTTCTTGCCATGTGCCGTGTGGTACCACATGGGCATGCCAACGAAGCCCGAAGTGATCGACCTGCAGGCCCTCCTGGCCGTGCGGGGCACCAGCACCCCTTCCGCGCTCAAGAAGATGGAGCTCCGCGGCGATGTGGTGCGCTTCGCGTCCCAACTGCCGCCGGGCCAGGCCGTGGTCTTGCCGGTCCCCTGTTGGCGTCGGGTACGTTGGCAACCTTGTTCGGAACTCTTGATCGCCGAACAGCGGACTGCCGCGGCGAATCACGTGATCGCCTGGCACTGCCCGAAGTGCAAGGCAAGTGGCACGATCGAACGGTGGCAAGGAACGGCTGCCGATCTGCGAGCGATGGGTCGCGCGCTGCCGGAGGACTTCGGTCTGGTGAGGGTCAGCGTCGAGTCGCTCAAGGCGTTGTTCCGCATCGCGCGCACCGATCCTGAGCTGGGTCGCCTGGCGTTCACGGCCCAGGTGGACCCGTCCGGGCGGCCGGTACTGCGCATCCCCGACGCCGAGCGGGCCAGGTACCGTGCCAGGTTGGCGTTGGAGGCGCTGCGCTTGGGAAATGGGCCGCTGGTCGATCCGTTGCAGGCGATCATCCATGACCTGGGCGGTGCTTCGCTTGTGGAGATGCCACAGCTCTCGGAGGCGGATACCGCCAGATTCCTGTTGGACATCCTCGCACTACCGGACATGGCTCCGCCCCAGTTCCACCGGGTCTCGGCACTTGGCAAGCCGGTGCGTATGCGGAAGCTCGCGAAGCGCGACCGGACGACGCTGCAGATCAAGGTGACCCTGCGCGACGTGCGGCCGCCGATCTGGCGTCGGCTGCTGGTGCCGTCGGACATCCTGTTGCCGCAACTGCACGAGGTCTTGCAGGTGGCAATGGGCTGGCAGAACTGCCACCTGCACCTGTTTCGCATCCGCAACGAGTGTTATGCGCCCCCGGGGGATTGGGAGCCAGTCGGATACGACTCCACGAAGGTCGTGCTCGCGGACCTTGCAGCCGCAAAGGGGGATCGGCTCGTGTACGAGTACGACTTTGGGGATGGGTGGACCCACGACATCGTCGTCGAGGCAGTGTTGCCTGAGCCATGCGAGGCCCCCCGTTGCACGGGTGGGCGTCGACGGTGCCCGCCGGAGGATTGTGGCGGTCCGTGGGGCTATACGGAGTTCCTGGCGGCCATGGCGGGCAAGGACGTCGAGGGGGCTGAGGAGATCGTGCAGTGGTACCGGGGGGAATTCGATCCGGCGGAGTTCGATCTCGAGGAGGTGGATGCGGCGGTGCAAGCGGCGGGTGGGCGGTAGGCCCGGCATGGCCTGGCCTCGCCGTGCGTCCGGTGTTGCGCTTCGACCACCAGGGATTGGATCCGATCCGAAGTGCTGCACCTCGCCGTAGGCGGGGACCGCGTTGCGGTCCTCTTCGCCACCAACCCACGCCAGCCGCCACCTTCCCAAGCCACGCCCATCGCCACCTCACCACCCCTCACGCCGAACAGCACTTCTTCGCCTTCTTCCCCGACCCGCAAGGGCACGGGTCGTTCCGCCCGATCTTGACCCGCTGCGCCGCTACCGGCGTCACCGCCGCCCGCGGCGGCGGCTGCAACTGCCTCAGCGCCCCGCGTCGCTGCATCAGCATGTCGACCAGGTCGCCGTGCGCCGCGCGGAACGCCAACCACAGTTCGCGCAGATCGGCGTGGCTGGACAGCACCGGCGGCTCGGTCGTCAGGTCGGACACCTGCAGCTGGGGCAGGGTCGCCACCAGCGAGCCGGCGAGGGTCATCGCCTCGGTGCCGCGTGCGACGTGCGCAAACGTGAAGCGCACGTCCGTGCACGCGCACTTGGGAGCGATGCAGTGCAGGTCGTCGACCGCCCAGGTCTCGCCGCGCCACTGCACGTCCGGGAGGATGCCCGTGGGGAAGTGCATGCCGTACGAGACGAGGTCCCCCGGCTGCCAGTCGCGCCACGGATCGCGAAGCCCTTCTTGCGCGCGCCGCTGCTTCTGCTGCAGCACTTCGTGTTCGATCGCCTGGCTGAGTTCGGCGTCGAGAGCGGCCTCCAGCCACGGCACGACCTGCTGCAGCGTGGCCGCCGTGCCTCTGCGACCTTTGACCGTGCCCGCGGCGTAGTCGAGATCGATCCGGCAACTCGAGGCCTCGACCGCGGCGAAGTACGTGTCCTGGTCGAGCTCGCGGACGTCGAACTCGAACTCGAGGGTCTGGTCCTTGCGAGTCACCGAGTGCAGCCGGTCGTCGATCAGCTTGCCATCCAGTCCCACCACGGTGCACGAGCAGTTGGGGTTGTCGCAGGCATACGCCGACGCCAGGAAACCCTGCCGTCCGTTGCCGTCCGGCGCGTCGCGCCAGAACAGCCACGCGACCCGCGAGTCGAGCTGGTGGCCGAGGGCGGGGTTGGCGAGTAGGGTGCGGGAGGTGGGGGTGGTGGGCGGAGTCATCGGGCG
>DAIMFJ010000008.1:11662-27949 GCA_036724695.1 Planctomycetota bacterium | reverse complement strand
TCGCTGTAAATTTCAGGTTTATTCAAAAAGTTTTCCCGTTTTTGACGTATGCTTGGGGGGGGGGTGGGGGTGGGGGGGGGGGGGGGGGGGGGGGGGGGGGGGGGGGGGGGGTTTTTTTGGGGGGGGGGGGGGGGGGGGGGGGCGGCGAGGTGGTTGGTTGCAGATCGACCGAGTCGCAGAGGCCTCCGAGGGGAGAAGCTACGGGAACCGTGGCAGCCCAAGGTAGTTCTGTCCCACTGGGCAGCGCTGTGGCGCCAGTGCTCGGCCCGACCCCGGCCGCCATGCCGCGCCGTGTACCCCTGTTCGTCGTGCAGTTTGGCGAGTCCATTCTGGGCTTCGTCGAATGCGAATTCGAAGGCCGGTCCATGCGTAGCCCGATCGTGGCCGAAACGGCCGGGTTGAACCCGGTCCGGCGCCCGGGCGGGTCCCGTTTCGGACTGCCGTTGTCAGCTGGCGAGGGCACTCTGAATAGGGACCCTCTCCCCGCGGTTCTGGCCGGTCTGAAACCGATCCACCCGCCGCTCCGAAACTGACCCACTTCCGGGCCTTCCCGGCGGCCCGTCGCCGAGCCCCGAACGCAGGTCGATGCGGCGCACCATCCGGGGAAGCCGGTTGGTTGGCGCGCGACCCGGCCCAGATTCGCCGAAGGCCTGGCCCAGGTGCGCGCAGGGCGGCGCTGCCGCTCCCGCCCCACGAACACCCAGAACCGACCAGTCAGGGTCACCGCAAAACCGACCAGTCGTCCCCCACGCGACCAACCTCACTCCGCCGCCGCCCCATCGCGCCGCGGCCGCGCCGCGAGTCCCAGCAGCCGCCCGCGCATCGCCTGGTGGCCGACGGTCACGCGATGGACGGTCGCATCCACTTCCTGGTCGACCAGACCACGAACGACCGCAGCCTCGATCGCAGGGTCGACCTTGCCGCGCTTGCCGAGGTGCGCTCGCGTATGTTCCCCGAGCATCGCGTTGGTGTGGGTCATTTCGGATCGGAGGACTTGGCCAGATCCTTCACGAACTCCTCGAGTGCCTGTCGTTCCTCGCGAGTCAGCCTCTCGATGCCCTTGGCATGGGCGGCAAACCGCACCGCAGCGTGCCCCAGCGAGCTGTCGCGTACCTGTGTGAGCCCCGCGAGTTCCATGACTCCTTCTTTCGGGAGCTCCAGCGCCTCGCAAAGGCACTGGATCGTCCGCGGCTCGACGGTGTCTGGCTCGCCGCACTCGAGTTCGACGAGATCGCTGAGTTCCACGCGGGCGCGCTTGGCCAGGTCTTCGAGGCTCAATCCGGCGTTGCGCCGCGCAAGCTCGATGAGTCGACCGAGCGCAGTCTTTCGCAGGCCGACTGCATCGTCGGGCCTCCGCAGCATGCCAAGGTCGTGGGCAAAGCCGCCGACCGAAGTGGATTCGCAGGTCGACTCGAACTCGGCCATGCGCCGGAACCACTCGTCGTTCATCGGTTTCTCCTGGGCTTGGTTCGTCATGGGGTGCCTCCGTCTCGAAATCGCAGTGCTTGCTCGCGGTTGAACTCGAAGTAGCGCAGGTTCTGCTTGTTCGAATCGGGCCCGAACCTGGTCATGCCACAGTGTTCGTAGAACGGCTCTGCCTGCGGCAGAGCATGCAGGCCGACGCGGCCATGGAAACCCTCGCGACAACTCTGTAGGACGGCTTCGCGAATGAGCAGCGTTCCGGAGCGCCCTTGAAGCGAGGTCGCAGCGGTGTCAGCGCCGGGATGTGCCAGTTCCATGGTGCCGATTCCACGTAGTCGACGTAGACGATCGGCATGCCGCGGTCCCCGGGGTGCCGCGCTACGTCGGGCACGGTTTTCGTCATCATCAGTGCATGCCATTCGCCGTGGATCTCGACGCCGGTTCCGTTCACCGCCAATAGCCCGAGGTCGCCGGCCTTTGCAGTCCAGTTCCAGTGCAGGCTCTGCGGCCACTTCGACTCGGACACGCCGTGCCTCAAGAGGTCGGCCATGAGCCTTGCACGATGCTCCGACCATACGCGCTCGATGAGCTCGAGGTTGCGGGCCTTCAGGTTCTCGTGCAGGGTCGCGGCGACGAAGTCGCCGGTCGTCCCGTCGATGAGATGGACTTGCTTCACGCTCACAGGACCATCAGCTCCGCCTTCTTCTTTTCGACCTCGTCTTCGAAGTAGAGCTTCTCGCCCTTTGCCATGCGAAGATCGAGAAGCTGGTAGAGCCGGAGCGCCTGCCTGATCACGGCGGTCTTCGAGAGCTCCTTCCGCTGGGCGAGCTCGTCGAGCGCCGCCATTTCGGCATCGGTGAGGTTCAGGGTCATGGTTCGTTTCTGGCTCATCGCACCCTCGTGAAGTACGCAAGAAGTATACGCCGGATGGCTAGGAATGGTGGAAGAAATGGGCCAAGAATGGCTAGCGTATGTGTCGAGAACTCAAGGCAGTTCGTAAAATGTTTCTGCACAATGGTTTGCGCTTCATTCTGCCAAAATGCTAGGGCTGGACCAGCTGCTCGGGTCGACCGCATATTTGCGGCGAACCGAACGTTGTGCTCAATCGGTTGTCGGGGGCCTGTCGTCGAGCCCCGAACGCAGGTCGATGCGGCACACCATCCGGCGAAGCCGGATGGTTGGCACGCGACCCGGCCCACGTTCGCCGAAGGCCTCGCCCAGGCGCGCGCAGGGCGGCGCTGCTCGGCTGCTGGTCGAGCCGATTCCGACCACGCCGCTTTCCTTGTACTCCGGATACCTCGGAACGCTCATGCGTCACCTCTGTCGGGTTCGCTTGCGGCGTCGGGGGAGGTCAGGTCGCGCGACAGCTCGGCTTCGAGATCCTCGATGCTTGGCAGGCAACGTTCGAGCGGATCCGGCAGCGAACGGACGAGCTGATACTCGGCGACTCCGATCGGCTTGACGATGCCCGAGAGCGCGTACTCGGCGACGATGCGGTTGCGGTGGCGACAGAGCAGCATGCCGATCGTCGGTCGGTCGTCGGGAGTGCGCACCTGCGCGTCGATGGCGGCGAGGTAGAAGTTGAGCTTGCCCACATGCTCTGGCGCAAACTCGCTGGCCTTGAGTTCGACCACGACGAAGCACTTGAGGCGCGTGTGGTAGAACAGCAGGTCGACAAAGAACTCGTCGCCCCCGACCTCCAGCCGGTGCTGCCGCCCGACGAAGGCGAAGCCCGCGCCGAGTTCGAGCAGGAAGCGCGTCACGTGGCGGACGAGGCCTTGCTCGACGTCGCGCTCGTGGGCCTCGTTGCCGAGTCCCAGGAAGTCGAAGTGGTACGGGTCCTTCAGGATCGACTTGGCGAGTGCCGCGTCGGCTGGGGGCAAGCGCCGGTCGAAGTTCTCGGTTGCTGCGCCGATCCGCAGGTGGAGCTGCGCCTTGATCTCCGCCTCGAGGCGTTCTCGCGACCAGCCCTCGGTCACGGTTCGCGCCGCATACCACTCCCGCGCGGAAGGGGCCGCCACCGTGGTCAACAGGGTCACGACATGGAACCAAGGCAATTGGGCAGCAGGCTGCTGCCCAATTCGGCCGTCGGGGCAGGCCTCTGCGAACTGCCGCATGTACTTGAGGTTGCGAGCGGAGAAGCCCCGCATGTCGGGGAACGCGTCGCGCAGGTCGGCGGCTAGCCGATCGACCACCATGGCGCCCCAGCCGTCGCGGTCGCGACGAGCGACAAGCTCGCGACCGATCTCGAGGTAGAGCAGGATCTGCTCGGCGTTGGCTGTCAGGGCCGCGCGGGCGCGGGCGCCTTCGATCCGCTGCTTGAGTCCGGCCAGCCACGGCGCGTACTCCCGCGGAATCAGGTTCCCAGAGGAGCTCATGCGGCCGACCTCACGAGCAGCTTCGAGTGGCTCCTGGTGATAGGCTCGGGGCCAGAGCAGCGGGCGAAGCCCTGCACCAAGAACGCGCTCAGGCACGTGGTGGCCCACCGGTGAAAGTGCGTGCCCCGGGGGCTGCGTGCCCGGTAGACGACGGCGAGGATGGCGGGCAGGCTGAAGTGCTCGATCTCCCGGGCGACCTGCCGCGCGCCTTCGGTTCGAACCATCCGGAAACTCCGGATGGTTGCGGCGCGGTCGAGTTCGCCCTCATCGAAGAGGTGTGCCAAGGGCTCGTCGATGGTGCGAACATCCTTCGTAAACAGCTTGGACATCAAGGATTGCGTCAGCCAGTTCGTCGATCCTTCGAAGCGGCACTGGGCCCGGGTGCGACCATCGTCGGTCCGGTGCAGGACGATCGACGAGTCGGGTGGGGGAGGTGGTTGGCTCATGGTCGGCGCTGGCTGGTGGTGCGGCTGGTCGGTGGCGGGCATGGCCTCTTGGCCTGCAGGCAAGGATGCCGACCGGAGGGCAGCCGGGGTGCCTCGGCTCACTGCGACAACTCCTCCAGCATGGCCCGGATCTTGTCAGTCACGACCTTGAGGTCGGCGTCGATTGCCGCGAGTGGCCGCTGCGGCTTGAACACGTAGAAGTGCCGGTTGAACGGGATCTCGTAGCCGACCTTGGTCGGGCGCATCTTGCTGACCAGATGCAGCAAGAACAGCCGCGAACCGTCGCTGACGCGCGGCACGCCGGTGCCGAAGCGCCTGTCGATGCGGCGAACCATCCGGCGAACCCGGATGGTTGGCACGCGACCCGGCCCACGTTCGCCGAAGGCCTCGTCCAGGTGCGCGCAGGGCGGCGCCGCTGGGCTGCTGGTCGAGCCGATTCCGACCACGCCGCATCGTCTAGCAAGCTCGAACGCGCAGGTGCCGCTGCTTGCGCCCCACGAACACCCGGAACCGACCAGTCAGGGTCGCCTCAAGTCCGACCAGTCGTCCCCCACGCGACCAACCTCACTCCGCCGCCGCCCCATCGCGCCGCGGCCGCGCCGCGAGTCCCAGCAGCCGCCCGCGCATCGCCTGGTGGCCGACGGTCACGCGATGGACGGTCGCATCCACTTCCTGGTCGACCAGACCGCGAACGACCGCCGCCTCGATCGCAGGGTCGACCTTGCCGCGCAGGATCCTGCCGTCGTCCGCCAGCCGGATCTCGAACATGCGCGACTCCGGCAGAAACCCGAGCAACCGGCCGGTGACGGCGACCTGCCGTTCGTGCTGGATGTTGTCCTCGCCGAGGCGCGCGTACGCGCGTTCGACCTCGTCGTGGCTCGTGAAGCGGAATCGGCGCTGGCCGACGAGCAGCGAGCACAACGCGCGATGCCGCATCAGGGTCTCGGTGAAGCCGCGCAGCAGCGTGATGGCACGCGGGTCGACATCCACCAGGCTGTCGGCCAGGTCGTCGTCCGCCGCGCGGCTGGACTCCAGGATGGCTTGTGCGTCGCGCATGGCCGCGGCGAGCGGGCTCGGCTCGTCGAGGTCGAAGTCCAAGGTGCCTTGCTGGCCGGCGTCTTCGTCCAGTTCTTCGAGTACGAACCCGAACGACCCGTGCGCGATCGCGGTCACGAACAGCTTGTTCTGCGCCCGCCCCGGCAGCCGGGCGCGTGAGGCCAGCGGGCGTTCTTTCGCGGCGGCCAGTGCGATGACGGCCTTTTCGAACGCCTGCAGCGCCGGCGCGGCGAAGTCGGCGCGGAGTGCCTGGCTACCGACGACCGGATCGCCGGCGAAGGTCAGTTCGCCGGTGGCGAGGCGGGCGATGGTGGTGGTGAGGGTGCGCTGCTCGGCTTCGAGCTCGGCGCGGCGGCGGTCCATGCCGATGGCGGCGATGCCGCCGGCGGACTGGATGCGTTGGACCTCGGCGAGCTCGGCAGTCACGAACTCCAACTGGCTGGTGCGGGTGAGTGTGTGCATGGGGGCGGGGGTGAGTCTATTGGCGACCAGGGGGCGCCAAGGTGCGGTGTCGGCTACCTCACGAATCGTCCTGCGCCGCCACGGTCCAGATGCGCTTCAGCGGCAGGTCGGCCTTCAGCTCCTCGTCGAGCTTGTCGTAGTTTGCGAACAAGGCCTCGAGCAGTTCTTTTTGGGTCCACAAGCGGACGCGGAAGAAGCTGGCGGCGAGTTCTTTCTGCACGTTGTTGCGGAAGCCGCTCCACGACACGAACAGGCCTTCCTGGGCGCCGAACTTGGTGACGGCGCCGAGGAGTTTGTCGACGGTGGGGCGGTCGATCGGCGAGGACTGCGACTTGACCTCGACGGCCAGTCTGGGCGAGCCGAAGCCCAGCGGGCCCGCTCCTGCCAGGATGTCGGCGCCACCGTCGGCCCCCTCTGGGCTCGGGTAGGTCGTGTAGCCTTGGGCGCGGAGGATGGCGTCGACGAGCTTGGTCAGCCCGTGGCCCTTGAACCTCGCCATGATGAGTTTGGCGATCTGGTCCATCGCCAGTTCGTCGAGGTTGGTGCCGACGACCGGCTCGGATGGCCCGATCTCCAGATCTGGGTCGGGGGCGGCGTTCGGCTCTCGCTGCGGCAGGTTCGCCTGGTCGGCGATGGACTCCGGCTTCCAGCCGCTGGCCCGCATCGCCGCGAGGCGTGCCTCGGCGTTGTTGCGGCGGACTCTGCAGATCGTCAGCGACGAGCCAAAGCTGTACAGGAGGTCTTGGCCGAAGTGCGAGCGGGGGATGGGTTCGCCCAACCACTTGACCGAGCGCCAATGGAAGTACGGGTTCGGACCTTCCGGCGCGAACTGGTAGCCGCCGGTCACTTCGCCGATCTGGATCGATCGCTGGGACTTCAGCGGCAGGATCACGAGATCGCCCGGCTGGATCTCGTGTGCGAACGGCCAGACCTGGCTGACCCAGTTCAGGACGCGCTTGGGCTTGGCGTCAGGGTAGCGGTCGGAGAGAGCCTGGTGGAGCTGCTCGCGGTCCTGCAGTTGCAGCAGGTTGACGTCGAGGTCGTGCCAGGTGACGTAGACGCGGCCTTCTTGGAGGAACTTGGCTTCGTACTCGCCGTCCCCTCCGGCGCGGATGATCCAGATCGCCATCAGTGGATTGTAGGTCGGGGAGTGGAGAAGTGCGACCGTACGCAACGTCCGCGCCTGCGGGAAACAGCCTGGTTCAGGTCACGAGCGGGATAGTGGACAGCGGCCGCGCAGGGACCGAGTGTTGTGCCGATCGTTGCGGTGCATCTTTGGGACCTTCGGTCCAGGCCCCCAGCGAACGGGCGGACAAGCTGTTTCCATCCTGTGCCGGCTGAGGTAACTTCATGACCTCACGCTACTCGGGAGTCCGTGGAGTCTACCGGGGTGTAGCCGCCTTCCTCGTCATGGCTTCCGATCAGATCGCACTTCCCCGGCCCGGCATGTTCGCCACGGTGCGCAACCGCCGCGGTGTCGTGGCTGCCGTCGAGCCCTTCGACGGCGATGCTGGGCGCCTGCACCTCGTCCACCTCGAGTACAAGGACGACCAGTTGCCTGCCGAGGAGCGCTTGCTCTGGGAGCTCGAACCCCGTCGCACTCTGCTCGAGCCGAACGCGCTGCCATCCGCTACCCGTAGCGACCCGATGCCCGGCGAGGACTTCGATGCGATCCTCCGGGCTGCCCGGTGGACGGCGACGACGCCCTTCCTCGATCCAGACGAAGCCGGCCCTGTCGACCGACTCCCGATCCAGAGCCCGTTCCATGGCGCAGTCCAGATCGAGGACTTCCAGCTCGTCCCGCTGCTGAAGGCGCTGCGCATGCCGCGGGTCAACCTGCTGATCGCCGACGATGTGGGCTTGGGCAAGACCGTCGAGGCAGGCCTGATCCTGTCCGAACTGCTGCTGCGCCGCCGCATCCAGCGCGTGCTGATCCTGACGCCTGCTTCGCTGCGTCTGCAGTGGCGCGACGAGATGTGGGACAAGTTCTCGTTGCCGTTCGATCTGATCGACCGCAACGAGACGAGCGTCCTTCGGCGTCAGTTGGGCATGGACGCCAACCCGTGGCGCACGTTCAGCCGCTCGATTGCGTCGTACCACTACCTTCGCCAACCGGACGTGCTGGAGCAGTTCCTTTCCGCTAGCCACTCGCCCGAAGGTGCTGCCCACCTGCCGTGGGACCTGCTGATCGTCGACGAGTGCCACAACCTGATGCCGTCGGCCTTCGGCGAGGACAGCGACCTTTGTCGCATGCTGCGCCTTATCGCGCCACAGTTCGAGCACCGTCTCTTCTTGAGCGCGACCCCTCACAACGGCCACACGCGCTCCTTTAGTGGCCTTCTCGAGATCCTCGACCCAGTCCGCTTCAGCCAGACCGACGAGCTCAAGCCTGCCGAAAAGGCGCGCATCCAGCAGGTCGTGCTCCGTCGCCTCAAGCGCGAGATCAACTCGCGCACCAACCCGCCGAAGTTCTGCCATCGGCACCCGCCCAAGCCCCTGCTGCTGGCCCTTTCCAAGGCCGAACTCGCCCTGAGCGAGGCCTTCGCCGCCTTCCGCGCGGCGATCCACAAGGTCACGACCAAACTGGATGCCCGCGGTCGTCGCAGTGGCGGTTTCGCCGTGGAGATCCTCGGCAAGCGCCTGCTCAGTTGTCCCCTCGCGTTCGCCGAGTCATGGCGTCGCTGCAAGCAAGGCCTCACCGAGGCGACTGCCGTAGCCGACGCCGAGGTCGATGCCGCCCGTCGCACCGTCGAGCGGGAGACCGACGACGATCGTGAAGCCCAGTCGCGCGAGGCCACTGCTGCGACCGTCGTTGGCGCGTGGCTCAAGGGCGTCGCCGTCGAACTGCGCGACCAGATCCAGGCCCTTGACCTGGCCGTCGCCGGGCTGGGCCTCGCCTCGACCAAGCCGGACCTGACCGAGCAGGATCCCTCGAGCGACGCCCGCTACGACGCGCTGCGCACCCTCGTCGACGGTCTGTTGCGCGACGGCAACGCCTGGCGCGCCGACGAGCGCCTAGTCGTCTTCACCGAGTACAAGACGACTCTCGACTACCTGACCCGCCGCCTGCGCATGCTCCACGAGCCGGAGCGCATCCTGACCCTCTTCGGCGGCATGGACGAGACCGAACGCGACCTCGTCAAGCAGGCGTTCAACGACCCGGCCAGCCCCGTGCGCATCCTGGTCGCCACCGACGCCGCGTCCGAGGGTCTCAACCTGCAGCGCACCGCGCGCTACCTGCTGCACTTCGACTGCCCCTGGAACCCGTCCAAGCTCGAGCAGCGCAACGGCCGCATCGATCGCCACGGTCAAGCGCGTGATGTCACGGTGCACTACTTCATGACGGACCAGGACCAGGACCTGAAGTTCCAGGCGCACGTGATCGGCAAGGTCGACGAGATGCGCGAGGATCTTGGCTCCATCAACGACCTGTTCGACGAAGCTGCACATCGACGCCTCGTCGCCGGCGAGAATGCCACCGCCGTGCAGCAAGACCTCGACCTTCGCGTTGCAGCGGCGCGGGGTCGCGCGGCGATGCCCGCTGATGCCACGATCGCCACCGGCCAAGAGGCGGATGGTGTGGTCGCGAGCGAACAGATGGAAGCTCTCGCCGCGGAGTTCGACCTCGACCCGCTGACCCTGCGTTCCACCCTCGAATCTGCCCTGGCGATTCGCGCCGGCCGCCCCCAGCTCGAAGACCTGCCGCAGGAGCACACCTGCAAGATCCTCAACTCCAACCTCCCTGGATGGATCGATGTCATCGACGAGTCGCTGCGCCGGCACGTCGGCAAGGGCCAGCGCGGCCCCGTCTCCCGCCTGGCCTTCGACAACCGTCCGTTCCTGACCTGGATCGGTGAGCGCGAGATCTTCTGCCCCCGCCCGGATGTGCTGCGCATGCACCTGTCGCATCCGATGCTTCAGCGCGCACTGTCCACGCTGACCCGCCGGCGCTACCCGAACTCCGGCGACGAGGTGTCGCGCTGGACCGTGCGACTCGCGGACCTGCCTGCCGGCGTCGATGCCCAGGTCCTGCTCAGTGTCGAGGAACTCGCCGTCAACGAACTGCGCGAGACGTTCCACCACTGGGTGCGCACGCTGGTCTTCCCGGTCACCAAGCAGAAACTCGGTGCGCCGCTGCCGCACCAGAACGCTCGCAGCCTGGCCTTCGCGCGCCCGACGCACGATCCGCGCCATGTCGCTACCGCGCGCGACGTGATCGAGGAGATCGAACCGGCGCTGCAGCAGTACCTCGAACAGCACCTCCAGCGGTTGTCCACCGACCTACGCACCACCCTCACCGCTGCGGGCACCGAAGCCAAGAAGCGCGAACTCGAACGCTACAAGAGTCGCCAGGGTGAGATCTCAGCACTGATCGCGGAGAGCACCCTCGACAAGCTCGAGAAGGAGATCGCCAAGTTGAAGCGCGATCGTCTGCAGGGCCTGCTGTTCGAAGGCCAGAGCCGCCTCGACGAGATCGATCGTTCGATCGAGCAGAAGCAGGAAGAGCTGAAGCGGCGCCGCAGCCACTACGAAGAGGTGCGCGAGCAACTCGATCGCGAACGCACCCGCGTCCTGGAGCGCCTGCTGCCGCGCCGCCACGCCATGGCCTCCGCCGCCCAGGTCTTTCCGGTGACCCTCGAAGTGCGCCTGCACGGGGGCTCCCGATGACCGCCGCGTCAACCGCAGCAATCCCCGGCTGGGACCAGCTCTACCATGGTGGTCTGCTGCTCGACGCGCAGCGCCAGAAGGACCTCGGGCAGTTCCCACTCGACGAGCTGCCGTGGTTCCACGAACAAGAACTCCGCCGCCGCGTGCTCGCGCTGACCGCGGACGGCAACCATGCCCGCGCCGACGTCTCCGAGTTTGTCGCGTTCGTACTGCACACCATCTGTGGCTTCCCCGCCGAAGGCTGGCAGCGCGGTAGCCAGGTCGGTTCCGAATGGAGCCGCCGCACGCTGACCGGCGAGTTGCACAAGCCCCGCCACCTCTGGCGTGGCCCACACGGTGCCACCTTGCCGGTGTTCTTCGACACCGAGCCGCGACTCGGCATCGGCAAGAGCCGGCAGACGATCAGCAAGGTGCTGCAATGGCTGCGCGCCGGCTCCGAACGCCTGGCGCTGCTGACCAACGGCCAGCAATGGCGGCTCGTGTTCGCCGGCCTCGACTTCGACGCCTTCTGCCAGTGGGACACCGACAACTGGCTGGAGCAAGGTGGGCTTTCGCCGCAGTTCGTCGCCTTCCGTCTGCTGCTGGCCAAGTCCCTGTGGACGCCGCCATCTGCCGACGCGCCGTCACCCCTCCTTGCCGCCATCCAGGACAGCCGCAAGGGCCAAGCCGACCTGTCCGCGGCGCTCGGCGAGCGCGTGCGCGAAGCCGTCGAAGTGCTCGTCCAGGCCCACGGCGAACAGCTCGTCGAACACTGCGCCTCGGTCGACCCTGCCGACATCTACCGCGCCGCCGTGCGTGTCGTCATGCGCATGGTGGTCGTGCTGTTCGCGGAGTCGCGCGAACTGCTGCCCCGCACCAACCCGCTTTACCACGGCGCCTACGGGCTGCAGGGCCTGCGCGAAGACCTCGCCAGGCTGCAGGCACGCGGCACCGGCCGCTTGGCCCGCTCGTGGAACGCATGGCCGCGGGTGCTGGCCCTGTTCCGCCTCGTGCACGAGGGCTCGCACCATCCAGCACTGCCGGTCCCGGCCTACGGCGGTGAGCTGTTCGCCCCGGGAGTCCTGACCGCCGCCGACGGCATCACCAAGGCACTCGCCGTGTTCGAGGGTGCCTGCTTTGATGCCGAGGTGCTGTCCGATCGCGACGTGCACCGCATGCTGGAACTGGTCACCCGGACCGAGGTTGCCATCCGGCAGGGCCGCACCTCGGTGCCGGTCAAGACCGCGATCGACTTCAGCGACCTGTCGAGCGAGTACATCGGCATCCTCTACGAGGGCCTGCTCGACTTCGAACTGCGCACCGCTCCGGTGGGCGATCCGATCGTGTTCCTGGCCGTCGGCAACGAGCCGGCACTGCCGATGTCGCGCCTCGAGGCGATGGACGAGAAGGTCCTTAAGTCGCTGTTCGAGAAGCTGCAGAAGGCCGATGCGCCGGCCGCGGATGGAGAGGAAGGCGACGAGGAAACAGCTGAGGATGCCGTCGATGAGGAGGAAGCCGAAGGCGACGACAAGGCAGGCGACCAGGATGCCGAGGTCCCTACCGAGACCGATCTCGCTGAGGATGCCGACGACATCCCCGACGACGTACGTCACCAGAACCGCCAGCGCGCCGAAGCGTGGGCCCGCAAGGCCGTCGAGACGATCGGACTAGTCAAGAAGCCTCGCGGCCGGCTGACGCCAGAGAAGCAACTCGCGTTCGATCAGGAGGTGGGCCGACGCGCTCGCCAACTCGTGCGTCGCGACGTGCTGCCGGGCGAGTGGTACCTCGTGCGCTGGGGTGGCACGCGCAAGGGCTCGGGCACCTTCTACACGCGGCCAGGGCTCGCGGTGCCGACGGTGCACCGGGCGCTCCGTCCGCTGGCCTACGTGCCGCCCGTCGGCGCGGACGGGCAACCGGACGAACTCGCTTCACCCGCCGAATGGACGCCGAAGTTGCCGGAGCAGATCCTGGCCCTCAAGGTCTGCGATCCGGCCTGCGGCTCAGGTTCGTTCCTGGTTGCGTCGCTGCGCTTCCTCTGCGAAGCGCTCTACGCATCGCTGCACGCGCACGGGCGCATCCAGCAGGACGGCGATCGGGCACTCGTACACCTGCTCGGCAAGGCCGGCGATGGCGAGGACCTCGGCAACGAACTGCTGCCGTGCCGGCCGGACGATCCGACCTTCGAGGCGCGGCTCAAGGCGGTACTGCGCCGCTACGTTGTCGAACACTGCGTCTACGGGGTCGACCTCGACCCACTGGCGGTCGAGCTTTGTCGGCTGGCACTGTGGATCGAGACGATGGACCGCGATCTGCCGTTCACGTTCCTCGACCACAAGCTGCGGCCGGGCAACGGGCTGGTCGGCACGTGGCTCGATCGGTTCCGCGACTACCCCCTGCTGGCGTGGTGGCGGCAGAGTCCGGATGAGAAGTGGCGCGGCGTCACGCACGAAGGCGATGTGTGGAGCAAGGCGCTGAAAGAGCACAAGCGCAAGGTCACAGACGAGCAGGCGGACGTGATCCGCTCGCAGCAGATGCTGGCGCGCGCCGGGATCTCGGACCAAGAACTGCAGCAGGCGCTGACGCGGCTGCGTGGGCTCTACGGCAAGTTGCACGCAGTGCCGCCGTCGCGTCCCGATGAGCGGGCGAAAATCTGGCGGGACGAAGTGCTCGGCGATGCGTCGCTGCAGAAGGTCAAGGCGGCGTGTGATCTGTGGACGGCGCTGTGGTTCTGGCCGCTCGACAAGCTCGGCGACGCACCGGGGCCGTCGGATCTGGCAGCCCCTTCGGCGGTGGCGCAGGAGATCGCGGCGCAGGTGGCGCGGCGGCGGGACCTGCGGTTCTTCCACTGGGAGCTGGAGTTCCCGGATGTGTTCGTCGGCGAAGGGGCGGGATTCGACGCGGTCGTTGGCAATCCGCCGTGGGAGATCCAGAAGCCGAGCAGCAAGGAGTTCTTCAGCGATCTCGACCCGCTGTACCGGTCCTACGGCAAGCAGGACGCGTTGCGGCGGCAGCGCGAGCTGTTCGAGAAGAACCGCGAGGACGAGCGGCGCTGGCTCGACCACGTGGGGTCGTTCAAGGACAAGGGCAACTTCGTCCGCAACGCGGCGGATCCGTTCGGCGGCGTGCCGGAGGGCGGCGATGCGCCGGTGGTGGCGTTGGTGGCGCGGCGGGCGAGCGAGAGTGAGTCGCTGCATGCGCGCTGGCAGACGAAACGCGGGGAGCGCAAGGGCTGCGCGGATGCGCGGCATCCCTACCGGCACCAGGGTTCGGCGGACCTGAATACCTACAAGCTGTTCGTGGAGCAGGGGCACGCGCTGCTGCGGGACGGCGGGCAGATGGCGCTGATCACGCCGAGCGGGCTCTACACCGACAAGGGCTCGGTGGACCTGCGCAAGCTGCTGCTCGACCGGTGTTCGTGGCGGTGGTTGTACGGGTTCGAGAACCGCGACAAGGTGTTCGACATCGACAGCCGCTTCAAGTTCGCGGTGACGATCGCGCAGAAGGGCGGGGCGACGCGGGCGATCCGGGCCGCGTTCATGCGGCACGATCTGGCGGACTGGGCCGAGGCGAAGGGGGTGTTGGAGTACCCGGCGGAGCGGGTGCGGGCGTTCAGTCCGAAGAGCCTGTCGGTGCTGGAGATTCGCGACGAGCGGGATCTCGCGGTGCTGACGAAGATCTACGCGAACAGTGTGCTCCTCGGGGACGACGGGCCGGATGGGTGGGGGATCCGGTATGCGACCGAGTTCCACATGACCAACGACAGCAAGCTGTTCATCCCGCGCGACAAGGCGGAGGCGGCGGGGTATCGGGCGGATCAGTACGGACGGTGGATTGGGAGGGAGGGGGATGTGCTGTTGCCGCTGTACCAGGGGGCGATGATCTGGCAGTTCGATCCCTACTACGGCAATGGATCTGAGCTGGCCCCAACTCACTCCAAGTTGCTCATGCGGCGGGAGGATGTCTCGCGCGTGGTTGACCTGTCTCAGGGGTACCGCGTTGCGTTCCGAGACGTGCAGAATCAAACGAACCAGCGCACATTCATCGGCGCGGTAATACCGCCCGTACCTGCCGGAAACACCGTTCCAGTCCTGGCTCGTGAGGGTGCTGATGCTACACGTCTGGCGCCACTGCTGGCGGCACTCACGTCGTTTCCTTGCGATATGGCCCTGCGTACGAAAATGAGCCAGAACCACGTGAACTGGTTCTACGCAGCCGAGCTACCAGTGCCCTCACGCGTCGAGACTGTGCATTGGCTACGCGATGCAGTTATGCGGTTGACCTGTAGGGGCTGGTCCTACTCGTCGCTTTGGCTCGACGCACGCCGGGGCGAGCCAGGACTGCGATGGGGCTGGGCTGTCACCGACCACGAGCGCCTTCGGTTGAGGGCGACCATCGATGGGGTCGTGGCCACGCTGTACGGCCTCGATCGGACCGATCTTGCCGTGGTTCTGAAGGACTGCGATCATCCCCTGATGGCGTTGACTAATAGGGCCTTCAAGAAGGCCCTTGACCCCAAGGGCTTCTGGCGCGTCGACAAGGGCAAGGAGCCGGAACTCCGCCACACCGTCCTCACCATCGTCGCCTTCCAGGACTTGCAGAAGTTCATCAACGAGAACGGTGGCAACCGCGACAAGGGCATCGCTGCCTTCCTCTCCCAGAACAACGGCGAAGGTTGGATGCTGCCCGAGACCCTGCGCCTCGCCGACTACGGCCTCGGCCACGACGACCGCGCCCAGCACCCCCAACCCGTCGCCACCCGCCTCGGCCCCCGCTTCCTCGACTGGCAACTCGCCCAGACCCCCGAAGAGTCCTGGGCCGAATGCGAACGCCACGCCAAGGCGATCCTGGGTGAGGAGGGGTTCAAGGTGTTGACTGCCAAGAGCACGCCGTCACCCCCTGCCGGCACCTCGAAGCCCGTTCCGGCTCACCTCGAGCCCGACTTCGGTCCCTTGTTCCGCTCCAGTGGTGCCGCTGCACGCGTACCCAAGGAGCCCTGACGGTGGCGCTCTTCGTTCTGGGGGCCGGTGCAACCCGCGCGTGCAGCTTCGTTGATCCGAACCGGCACCCCTGCATACCACCGCTTGATGCCGACTTCTTCACGCAATTACAGCGGGTGCGGAACCCGAAGCACATGCCGCTGATCAAGCGGGTTATGGCCGATGCCGTGAAGTTGTTCGGCCATAACTTCCGGGCGACTCTGGAAGTGATGTTCGCGACGGTCGAGCACACCATCCGCATGCTCGAAACGACGGGCTCCGAGCGCGCCTTCGGCAAGGACGACTTGAAGCGGATGCGAGGCGACTTGCTCGCGGCGATCGCTGTCGCCATGGAGGAGGCGTTGATGGTGCCTGGTGACCATGGCACGTCGACACGCGAACCTCGTTCGTGCAGTCACTACGAGAAGTTCACCAAGGAGGTCCTTGTCGCCCCTGACGATGCCATCGTCTCGTTCAACTACGATTGCGTGATGGACGAGGCGCTGAAGCGCTTTGGCGAGGGCAAGTGGAATCCGCGCTATGGTTACGGCCTGCCGCTCGGAGCTCGCGGAACACGAATGACGGGGGACGACGACTGGAAACCGAAGCAGCCTGCTGGACAGAAAAAGACGCTGCACCTCTACAAGCTGCACGGATCTCTGCACTTTCAGGTGGATGCCAAGGACCGACCTGCCGTCCACCTCAAGAAACTGCCGTACACCAAGCTGAAGGGCACACCGAAGTTCTCGATCATCCCGCCGGAGTCGAACAAGGCCTACGACAAGGGCATCTTCCGCGAGCTATGGAAGCGCGCTTCGCTGGCGATCGGCAAAGCCACTGAGATCGTGCTGATCGGCTACTCGCTGCCACAGACGGACCTTCACGCCACAGCTCTGTTTC
>DAIMFJ010000008.1:0-11652 GCA_036724695.1 Planctomycetota bacterium | reverse complement strand
GCACCTCCGTGAAGCCGAATGCGCTCCGCTCTCTGGTCGTCGTCAACCCCGATCGTGACGCGCGGCGACGTACCCGCGAGGTTCTTCAGCGCGGCTTGTCGGATGAGACTCGCGTGCTCTCGTTCGATTCGTTCGGCGAGTTCCTTGCCCTTGAGCCGAGTGTCTGGCGCCAGCCAGTGGCCACGCCGAAGGGGTCGGCACCAGGAGGCTCAGGCAAGGCCATAAAGGCCAGCGCAGGGAAACTCCCCGTCGGCGATGCTGATGCTACTGCGTCCGCAGGCTCGCAGCCAGAAGGCGACCCGCAGCCAAGCGGAGGGCCCCAGGGATGAGCCGTGAGTCCGAGCTGCTGAACCCGAAGAAGGGGTTGATCTTTCGGATCACCCACCTCCGCAACGTGCCGTGGATCCTCGACAACGGGGTGCACTGTAGGAACTCGGGCGCGCGCGATCCGAAGTTCACCGACATCGGTAATCTCGATCTGATCGGGAAGCGCAACCACCGCCAGCTCTCAACCGGTCCCGGCGGCACGCTAAGCGACTACGTGCCGTTCTACTTCACGCCGTGGTCGCCGATGCTCTACAACATCAAGACTGGCTACCAAGGGGTGCAGCGGCGAGCGATGTCGGAGATCGTGATCCTCGTGAGTTCCATCGCCAAGCTCGACGAGCTGGGGCAGAAGTACTTGATCAGCGACCGCCACGCCTACCTCCAGCTCGCGCAGTTCGCGACCGACAGCAGCGGGCTGGCCCTGATCGACTGGCCGCTGCTCCAGACCAGGAACTTCAAGCGAGACCAGGAGCATCCTGAGCGTTTTGACCGGTACCAGGCGGAGGCGCTCGTGCACCGCCACCTCCCGTGCGACGGCCTTCTCGGCATCGTCTGCCACGGAGCTGCCCAGAAAGACGAGGTCGAAGATCAGTTGCGTCAGCGCGGTCGGATGCTCAAACTGCTGGCCCAGCAAGACATGTTCTTCTGATGCTCCGCTTCACCCAAGGCAACCTGCTCGAGGCCCCCGTCGAGGCCCTCGTGAACACCGTCAACGAAGTCGGTGTCATGGGCAAGGGCATCGCTTTGATGTTCAAGGAGGCCTACCCCGAGAGCGCGAGGCTCTACGCGGAGGCCTGCAAGCGGAAGGAGCTGCTCGTCGGACGAGTACTCGTGACCTCCAGCCAGCAGCTTCATGGGCCACGGTGGATCATCCACTTCCCGACCAAGAAGCACTGGCGTAACCCGTCGCGGCTGGACTGGGTGCGCGATGGCCTCCGCGACTTGATTCGGCAGATCCGTGACCGGCAGATCCGATCGGTGGCCGTGCCGCCGCTAGGCTGCGGTAACGGCGGGCTCGAGTGGGCCCACGTGCGTCGCGAGATCGAGGCGGCGTTCGCGGAGCTTCCCGAGGTCGACGTGGTGGTCTTCGCCCCGACATCGGACTACCTCAACGCTGCCAAGCGGGCGGGGGTCGAGGAGCTCACTCCTGCACGTGCCCTCATCGCCGAACTCGTTCGCCGCTACTCGATCCTCGGCATCGAGTGTGCGCTGATCGAGGTGCAGAAGCTCGCCTGGTTCTTGCAGCGATCGATCGGTGCCCTGCACCTGGAAGATCCCCTTCGTCTGCAGTTTGCGGCGAATCGGTATGGACCGTACGACGACAGCCTGCGCCACCTCCTGAACAACCTCGACGGCAGCTACCTGCATTCCGAACGGCGGATCGCCGACGCCAAGCCGTTCGAGCGGGTGTGGTTCGAGGACAGCAAGCGCGAACAGGTGGCCTTGTTCTTGAGTAGTCCTGAAGCCAGCCAGTATGTCCCGGCCCTCGAAAGAGCGGCTGCGATCATCGATGGTTTCGAGTCGCCGCTGGGCATGGAGTTGCTCGCGACCGTGGATTGGCTCTTGTGTCGCGAGGGGGCCGAGCCGACTTTGGAAGGAGTGAAGGCAGGATTGCGCAACTGGCCCGGTGGGAGCGATGCAGGCCGGCGTAAACAGCGCCTGTTCGACGATCGGATGCTGGCGTTAGCCCTGCGGCGATTGACCGAAGAGCTGCCACTGAGCGAAGTTCGGACCTGACAAGTCTAGGGTCGCGAGGGATCATGGTGCCGGAGGTCGGGGAGACCTTCGCGACCAACCTCATGGCCCTCAACCCAATCGTCTTCACCGAGAAGGTCGTCCGCAGCTTCCTTCGGTACCAGCTCACGGCCTACCCCTTTGCCGACGAACGCCTGCACGGCCAGATGCGGCGCCTGCTCTCGCTCGACGAGACCCGCAACTCGCCGCTGCTGAAGGGCCCGTTCATCAGCCTGTCGCGCCCGTTCCGTCAAGGGGCCGCCGTCGACGCCCTGATCTGCGAGCGGGTCTTCCACCCGCACATGCGGCAACGCATTCCGGCCAGCATCACGCATGTCTACGGCCACCAGGAGGAGGCCATCCGTGCGATCCGCGGCGGCCACACGACCCTCGTCTCGACCGGCACCGGCTCTGGTAAGAGCGAGTGCTTCCTCTACCCTGTCGTCAGCCGATGCCTCGAACTGCGCGACGAAGCGGCGAAGCCGGGCATCAGCGCCATCCTCGTCTACCCGATGAACGCGCTGGCCGAAGACCAGCTGTTGCGACTGCGTCCCTTGCTCGCCGGCACCGGCATCACGTTCGGCATGTACGTCGGCAAGACGCCAGAGCGCGACAACGAGGTGGCGGGCATCCGTCTGCCTGCAGGATCGTCACGCGCCGATTACGAAGCCAAGCTCGAGGAAGTGCGCCGGGAGCAGCGCAGCGAGACGGTGTATCCGGCCGAGGAGGTCTGTTCGCGCGAGGTCATGCGAACGTCCGGCAAGCAGCCCCGCATCCTGCTGACCAACGTCAAGCAGCTCGAACTGCTGCTGACCCGCCAGCGCGACGTCGAGTTGTTTGCCGACGCACGCCTCGACTTCCTGGTGTTCGACGAGGCGCACACCTTCACCGGCGCGCAGGGTGCGGAGACCGCGTGCCTGATCCGACGGTTGCGCACCTTTTGCGGGCGATCCTCCCAGGACACCACCTGCGTGGCCACCTCGGCGACGATCGTGGATCGCGAGAACCCAGATGCCGCACGGGAGTTCGCGTCGCGCTTCTTCGGCGTCCCGAAGGAGTCTGTGACCACGGTGGGCGAGGCGTACGAGAGCCATGTCTGGGCGCCGAAGCGCAAGGCTCCCAAGCCGCCAAGGCGTCCAGCGGCCGAACTGCTGGTTGACTGTGTGCGCGCCGTGGAGGCAACGGATCCGGGCGGCGCCGATGTGCGCAAGGCCTACCAGGAGCTGTCAGGGCGAGAACTGGCTGGAACGTGTTGGCCCGAGGCCCTGCACGCCGAGTTGATCCAGAACGAACTGCTGTTCGTGCTCAGCGAACTGCTGGCGAAGCCGCGGGAGCTGAAGGAACTGCAGCAGGAAGTCACCCAGAGGCTGGGTCGGCAGGTTCCCGAGGCCGAGATCCTGGCCTGGCTGACCTTGGGCGCGGCGGCCCGCGACGATGGGCGACCCTTGGTGCGTCCGGTCGTGCATGTCTACGTGCGCGGCATCAGCGGCGCTGTCGTGAGCTTCCCACTGGATGGCGCGGAACCGCGGCTCTGGTTGGCGGCGGAGGACGAGATCGCTGAGGGCGGTGATGGTGACCAGCATGCGCATTTCCCCGTTACCACCTGCACCACCTGCGGCCAGCACTACTTCTTGTCCTTCCTGAAGGACTTCGACTACACCGGCAAGAAGCCGAGCGGGGGCGAGGCGAAGGGGGATGGATCGTGCTGGGAACCGCTGGAGGAGAAGCAGGGCGGAAGACGTGTCGTGTTGCTCGATCGCATCGTCGGCGCGAGCGATGACGAGGACGAACTCGAGGAGCATGAGAGAACTGCCTCGCTCTACTTCTGCCGGCGCTGTGGCACTGCGCATCCCACGGCCGGGACGCGGTGTCTGCACTGCGGTGTGCTTGGCGAGAGGGTTCTGCTCTACGCCGTGCGTCAGAAGGAGGACAACCCGGGGTTCCTGTCGAGCTGCTTGTCCTGTGGAGCCATCGGTCACCGCACGAATGGCCACTATCGGGAGCCTGCACGTCCGGTGCGGGCCACGAACGTTGCTGACGTTCACGTGCTCGCGCAGGACATGGTGCACCACAGCGAGCGGCAGCGGCTCCTGGTGTTCTGCGACAACCGCCAGGATGCGGCATTCCAGGCTGGATGGATGAAGGACCATGCGCGCCGGTTCCGCCTGCGCGCGTTGATGGCGAAGGGGATGCAGGAACATCCGGTCTCGATCGGGGACCTCGCGCTGCATCTCGATGATGTGCTGGACAAGGACGAGGCAATGTCTCGTGCACTCGTGCCAGAGGTCTGGCAGGTCGTTCGCAAAGAGGGTGGTGGCGGTCGGCATGAGAAGGAGCGACGGAAGTTCCTCCGTATCCAGGTGCTACGCGAAGTGACCTTGTCGGCCCGGCAGCCGATCGGCCTCGAGCCCTGGGGGCGCATGAGGGTGGAGTACGAAGGACTGCGCGCGGGGCTCGCCTGGATCCAGAAGCAGGCCAACGCGCTTGGCATGCCGGCGGACGACCTGTGCGAGGGCATCGCTGGCCTGCTCGACTACCTGCGTCGAAAGCGTGTCGTGCACGACCCGGAGTGGCAGATCTACTCGAAGTACTGGATGGACGGGGATCTCGAGGTGCAGCAGGGCTATCTCTCGCAAGCCGGTGGCCCCTGCGGGACCAAGCTGCGGCGCGAGGACTCCGAGAAGCCCGCACTTGTAAACCAGTGGTTGAGTGAGCGCGGCGACACCACGATGCGGCAGATGGCCCGGAAGTGGGGGGTCACCGCGGATGGACTCGAGGCATTCCTCACCGGCCTCTTCGACTTGCTGGTCCGGGAGAAGTTCCTCGTGCCCGTCCAGCTGAAGGGTTCGAAGGGGCGGCCGCTCCCGGGCGTCAGCGGGGTCTACCAGGTCGATGCGGACCGACTTCGCTTGCAGACGAACCGAGGCGTTTGGCGCTGCCAGAGTTGTCGCCGGCGCTGGACCAGGCGCGCGCCGAAGGACGCTTGCCTCGCATGGCGTTGCGATGGCACGCTCGAGTTCGTGCGGGAGGACTTTGACAACTACGACCTGCAACTGCTCGACCAGGGCTACTCGATGCTGCGGCCCGAGGAGCACACAGCGATGGTCCCGCATGACGAACGGGAGCGCCTGGAGAACCTGTTCAAGGGCGAGTCGGACGCCGTCAACACGTTCGTCTGCACGCCGACGTTGGAACTCGGCGTCGACATCGGGCAACTCGATGCGGTGCTGATGCGCAACGTGCCGCCGCTGCCCGCCAACTACTGGCAGCGGGCCGGTCGCGCCGGGCGTCGCCACCGCATGGCGGTCGACGTGACCTACTGCCGACCGGTCTCGCACGATCGCGCCTACTTCGCCGATCCGTTGAAGCTGCTGGCGGGTCGTGTGGATCCTCCTGCCTTCAACCTGCGTAACGAGTTGATGGTCAAGAAGCACGTGCACGCGACCGTGATCACGCGGTTGCACCAGTTCGCACGCGATGCAGGGCGTGGTGAGGCGGAGCGGGCGAAGGTGCAGGAGGTCTTGCGGTCCTGTTTGCCAGACCGGGTCGGCAGCTACCTCTTCGAGAACGGGTTCGTGCGATCCAAGTCGTTCGACCTAGAGCCTCTACGTGGTTTGATCGAGGCGAATCGCAAAGACCTCGTCGCCTACGTCGGCTCGGCCTTCCGGCAAGGTTGGCCGGAGCGCGATGCGGAGGTGACGACGGCTGAAGCGCTTGCTGGCCACGTTGCAGGCTTCGCCGAGGAGTTGGCGGCAGTACTTCTCCGCTTGGGGCGGCGCTTGCGTTGGGCCATGGAGCAGATCAAGCGGCTGAACGAAGTGCGGGAACAGCAGGGTGACCTCGAACCGGAAGACGAGTCCCTGTTTCGGCGCTGCGATTCCGTGGTGAAGCGCCTCAAGGGGACGGCCTCGCGGCGACGCCGTGAGGCAGAAGGTTACGACGATTCCAACACCTTTGGCGTGTTGGCGGCCGAGGGCTTCTTGCCGGGTTATGGCCTGGAAGTCGGCTCGGTGCTGGGAACCGCAGAGATTCCGTTCTGGCGGACGGGGGCGATGCAGTTCACGCTGCCGCGAGCCCCAAGCGTGGCTCTGCGTGAGTACGTGCCCGGCAACCTCATTTACGCCAACGGCAACCGATTCGTCGCCCGGCGGTTCCATCGCGACATCGATGAGCAAAAGGCCGAGATGCCGGGCTTCGAGGTCTCGACGGAGCGGCAGGCGATCAAGCCGACCAACGTCGGTGCCAACGCGTCGACCTTGGGTGCCAAGGTCCTACGCACGATCGCCGTGTGCGATGTGGACTTGATGCACCAGTCGCACATCTCTGACGAGGAGTACCTGCGCTTCCAGATGGGCGTTGCCGTCTACGGCTACGAACGGGACCAGCACAACGGTGGGACCGCGTTTGCCTGGGGAAGCCAGGCCGTGCAGCACCGGCGCGGTGTGCGGTTGCGCCTCGTCAACGTCGGCGCGAACACTGCGATCGACCGTGGCGAGTTCGGGTACCCCGTGTGCACGGTATGCGGGCAGAGCGTGTCGCCGCTCTCGTCGCCACGGCAGCGGCAGCAGTTTGGCGAGGACCACGAGAAGCGGTGTGGTCGTAAGATCGAGCCGATCGGGTTCTACGCCGATGTGGTGGCCGATGTCCTGTCCATCGGTGCCTGCGCAAACCACTCGGTTGCCTACTCCGTGCTCGAAGCCCTGCGCATGGCGGCGACGCAGGTGCTCGACATGCACATGGACGACCTCCAGGTACTCGTGCTTGGGCATATCAACCGGGCCGAGGTGGATGGCTGCCTGTGGGATCCGATGCCTGGCGGCTCAGGCTTGCTGGATCAGCTCTGCGAGCGGTTCCCAGAGATCCTGGCGGCAGCTCGCGAGGTCGTGGCTCATTGCCCGTCTGTGTGCGAGACATCCTGTGTCGACTGCCTGCAGACTTTTCGTAACGGATTCTACCACAAGCACTTGAATCGGAAAGTCGCCGAGGAGGCCTTCGCTCAGTGGGGTGACCGCTTGGTGGTCGCCCACCGGATCCCGGCCAAGCAACCCACCAAGGACGAGGTTGACGGTGGACAGCCGGTCAACGAGGCGGAGAGACGACTGCTACACCTGTTGCGGAAGGCCGGGTTCAGCGACGGGGTGCGCGGCAAGCAGATCCTGCTCGATCGCGCGATCGGCACCACGACACCGGATGTGGTCTATCGCGCCGCGAAGCATGATGAGGACGAGGGCGTTTGCATCTACCTCGATGGACTGAGCGACCACCTGCACGGCAACGCCAAGACCGCGGAGCAAGACCAGAGGATCCGCGGTTGGCTGCGTGGTCATGGGTACGATGTGATCGAGATCGCTGCCAGCGACCTGTTCGACGCGGGGGCGATGACTCGGCACTTCCGCAGGTTGGCGGGTTACCTGGACGAGGGGGCGCTGCGCGATCGGCTCAAGACGAACTCGGACTGGTTCGAGACAGGCGAAGTTGCTCCGGCAGCAGAGCAGCCCCGTCGGCCGGCACTGGTGCAACCGAAGCCCGAAGAGCGCTACGTCACCTGTGTGCCGCTCGTCCCGCTCCAGGTCGCAGCCGGCCAGTTCGGCGATCCCCAGGCTGTGCAGGATGCGCACTGGGAGGACTGGGTGGCGATCCGGAGTCGTCGAAAGCCGACGCCTGGGATGTTCGTAGCTCAGGTCGTTGGGAAGTCGATGGAGCCTGCCATTCCAGACGGCAGCTACTGCCTCTTCTCGTCGCCGGTCACTGGGACGAGGAAGGGGCGCACCGTGCTGGTGCAGCTACTCGACTCTACGGACCCGGAAACCGGGCAGCGATTTACGGTCAAGCGATACGAGAGCGTGAAGGTGACCAGTGACGACGGCTGGCGCCACGAACGGGTCGCGCTGCATCCGAATAATCCTGCCTTTGAGCCGATCGTGCTAGATGCCGCCGATGAAGGGCGTATTGCGGTGGTTGCCGAGTTCCTTGAGGTGATCGAGTCATGAAGGAAAGGCGTTCGAAGCGGTCGCTGGATCCCTCAGCTATCCTGTTTCCTGAAAAGACGTTCTGCTTCACGGGCAAGCTCGCCGACGTCAAGCGCTCGCAGGCAGCCGAGGCTGTTCGCGCCCGCCGTGGTTTGTCAGTCGATGTGGTGAATGCGTCACTCGACTATCTCGTCATTGGCTCGATCCCGTCCACCGGATGGAAACATGGCAGCTACGGAACCAAGATCGAGAGGGCTCTGGAGCTGACATCGAGCGGTGGGCGCCCGGCCCTGGTGCCCGAGGACGTGTTCGTGCGGGCCTTGGTACTGACGCCCGCGGAGCAGTCCGGCGCTATAGACGCCAAGATGGTCGTTTGTTCGTTCGAATTCGTCGCCGCAGGGGCGGATGCTTTCGATGGGGATGGACTGCTCGGGGTGCTGGCTGACTACCGAATGCGGATGCAGGGCCACCTCTCGATTCGTTCCTTTCCGGTGTCCGCTCGTCGTGGAATGTACGATGACGAGAACCTCGATGGTGTGCCTGGGGACTGGTGCATCTACCTCTGCCGATTGATTTCCCAGCTTCCCCTTGGTGTAGACGCAAAGTCGCTTGCGTCGGCTCTCGAGGACGACTTGAAGAGTGTCCGTGGAGTCGAGCGCGCAGGATTCTCCTACATTGAGCGAGCTGAGGGGACAGCGTCCTACGCCAAGCTACTCAAGGACATGCCGGAGGAGCTGAGGATCCCGGGGATTTAGCAGCCCGCTACCCGATCTCTGAACCCAGTTCCTCAGCCCGTCGGATAGCTTGCGGAAGCACGTGCGATCCGACGACGTTTGCTTCGATGGCCGAGAGGTCGGACGTTCGCCGCGCGCCTGGAAAGTTCGATGTCATCGACTTCGAACCGACCAACATTTGCCGGCTGAGATGCAGCAGAAGGCAGGTAAGGCTCGCGTTACCGTGACCCGCCCGATGGCCGAAATTGGAGCGGGTGGCGGGGATCGAACCCGCGACATTCAGCTTGGGAAGCTGACGTTCTACCGCTGAACTACACCCGCGGAAGTCCCACCGACCGTAGCGCGCCTCCCCAGCGATTCAAGGCCCAACCGAGCCACCTCCGGCGCAACCCGCCCTTCGCCACCGCCGCCCGCCCCCGAGCACGACCGCCCAGTCCGCCCTACAGCCCCCTCGGCACGTACACCCGCCATGACGCATCGAACTCCATCCTCTGCATCGCATGCACCAGATAGAAGTCGATCGCCAACCCGAACCGCCGCAACAGCTTCGTTTCCCCATCCTCGTACCCCGCCCGGCTCATGTAGAACCCGAGCGCCTGGTGGTACGGATAGAAGTGCCCGAGCTCCTCGAGCGTCGCCACCAACTTCGGCACCGACACCCGGCCCCGCGCGTTGGCGAACGACTCCAGCACCTGTGCCACGCCGCCCGCGTAGGTAGGCCGCACGACCATGTCGACCAGTGTGCGCTCGAGGTCGGTGCAAGCCACGCTGCGGCCGTAGGGGTCGCGCACGTCGACGACGCCCAGCTTGCCGGTGTGCTTGCCGCTCAGCAGCACGAAGCTCGTGTTGGTCCCGGCGAGTTCGAAGACGTACTTCGACGTGCGTTGCGGGTGCGCGAACGCCCGGTCGACGTTCGCCTGCAGCAGCGGTCCGGTCGGTTCGGGCTTGGGGCTCTGTTCGCGGTTCACGTAGACGACACTCGGCAGCTGGTCGTTGAGGCCGTGCAAGAACGCGGCGCTGCCGTGCGACAGGTAGGCGTTGTCGCGCAGCGTCAGGCCGAGCTCGAACGGCGACAGCTCGCCGTGGTGGTAGCGGAGGATCGCGCTACCCAGCGGGGGTTTGATCGAGGCGATCGTCAGCAGGCCGGTGTCCGCCAAGAACGCGGTGAACTCGTCCAGCGTCAGTCGCTGCGACACCAGGTGTTCGGCTCGGCAGGTACGGAGCAGGTCGCCGACTTCGCGACGGCGGTAGACCCGGTCCCCGGCCGCGTGGAGTTTGGCGGCGATGGCTGGCGTGGCGGGGGGAGTCTTGGCGCGGGGCATCGAATCGAAGTGTCGTGAAGCACAGGTATATATACCTGTGCTTCACAGCGAACAAGTCGGCAGCCGTCCGAGATCCTCCGTTGGGTCGTAAGCGGTTGTCGGAGGATGGGATGCGATGCCCCAGGGGGAGCACGCCACCCCAACCCCCGCTACCTCCTGACCACCACATTCGGCTGATACACCGTCGCCCGGCAGTGCACCTGCGGCACCCACTCCGGCCCAGCCTCCGTCAGATTCTCCGTCCCCCCGACGAACAGCCACCCGTGCGGCATCAACACCCCCCGCACCGCGTCCAGCACCTTCTTCTTGCTGGCCGCATCGAAGTAGATCAGCACGTTCCGCAAGAACACGACATCGAACGGCCCGACCCCGCGAACCCCGTCCATCAGGTTCATCTGCCGGAACGTCACCAGCTTCTTGATCGCCGGCTTCACGACCGCGCCTTCCGCCGTCTGGTCGAACCAGCGCGCCATCGCGCCCGGTCGCTGCGTCCTGCCGACGTCGTGCGCCGAGTACACACCCTTCTTCGCGGTCTCGACACTGCCTACCGAGATGTCCGTCGCCAGCACCTGCACGTCCCAACTGGCGATGTCGGGGATCATCTCGCTGAGCACCATCGCGATGCCGTACGGCTCCTGGCCGGTACTGCACGCCGCCGACCAGATGCGCAGCTTCTTCGGCGTGCCGGCCGCGGCGCGCGCGTCGATGCATTCGGGTGCGACCTTGAACTGCAGCGCGTCGTAGGGGCCACCGTCGCGAAACCACGAAGTCTCGTGCGTGGTGATCGCGTCGACGACCTCCTCGACCAGCTTGCTGCCGGCGTCGTAGCGGAGCTTGAAGTAGAACTCGTTGAAGTTCGTGCAGCCGACGCGTGTGGCGATCGGGCCGAGGCGGTTCTCGACCAGGTAGCCCTTGGTCTCCTCGAGGTGCACGCCCGCCAGCTGGCGGATCAGGTTGGCCAGCAACGGGAACTCACCGGGCAGGAGCTTCATGCGCGCACTCCCTTCGGTGCGGCGGCCTGGATGCACTCGGCGAGCCGGTCCAGCGGCGCCACCGCGTCGGCGAGGCCTGCTTCGATCGGGCCGCGCGGCATGCCGTAGACGGTGCACGAGGCTTCGTCCTGGGCGACGATCCAGGCCCCGCTGCGGTGCAGGGCCTTGCAGGCGGCGAACCCGTCTTCGCCCATGCCGGTCATCATCACCGCGATCGTGCGCCCGCCGTAGACTGCATCGAGCGAACGGAACAGCACGTCGACCGCGGGCCGGCAGCCGTGTTCGGGCGCGTCCTGGGTCAGTTCGACGAACTTGCCGCCGTCGCGGGCGACGACACGCATGTGGAAGCCACCGGGTGCGATCAGGATCTGCCCGGGCCGCACCGGTTCGCCGTGCGTGGCCTCGCGGACGGGCAGCTTGCAGACGCGGGTCAGCGATTGCGCCAGGGACGCGGTGAAGACCGGTGGCATGTGCTGCACGATCAGCACCGGCAGCGGGAAGTCCGCCGGCAGGTGCGGCAGCATCGCGGTCAGCGCGTTCGGGCCGCCGGTCGACGTGCCGATGCCGACCACCT
>DAIMFJ010000007.1:19201-39195 GCA_036724695.1 Planctomycetota bacterium | reverse complement strand
TGAGGAGGGGCTCGAGGGGCGCGCGTACCTGGTCGGCAAACTGATGCGACAGGCCAGGCCGGACGACGTCTTCGAGTTCGTCAGTGTCGACACGATCGTCGAGTTGTGGCCGCATCTGCGCCGGTACCTCGGGCGCGAAGAGGCCTTCTGGCGGTGGCTGCTGGGGCGCTGGGGATGCGATGTCGCCGCAGCTTAGTGGCATCCAGTGGCGTGTGCTCGAGGTGCTCGCCCCCATCGAGCCGCATTGGACCCTGAGCGGTGGAGCCGCGCTGGTTGGGTTCCACCTGGGGCATCGCACGACGCGCGACCTGGACCTTTTCTGGATCGGGCGGAGTTCGCTCGGTGAGTTGCGCCGCGAAGTGGCGGCGCGGTTGCGCGGGGCAGGTTTCGAGGTGGCAGAGCTGCGCGGGGGTGAGTCGTTCGCTTGCCTCCAGGTGCAGGCAGCCGGCGAGATGGTCCTCGTCGATCTCGTCGCCGAGCCCGTTGGTTCGGTTGAGCAACCTGAGTCGCATTGCCTGGGTTCCACGACCATTCAGGTCGACGCCGAGCACGAGATCCTCGTCAACAAGTTGTGTACGCTGCTGCACCGGTCGGAGGTGCGGGACCTGTTCGACATCGAGGCCCTGGTGGCGAAGGGAGGGGATCTGTCGCGAGCGCTGTTGGAGGCGCCACGCAAGGACGGTGGCTTCTCTGCCCTGACGCTCGGGTGGACGTTGAGCGGGTGGGCCGTTGCCGATGCGGCACGCGCCGCGGGATTTGCGGACCACGCCGATCGCCTGGCCGCCTTCAGGGACCGCTTGCTGCAGATCGCCGTTGGTGATCGGCCGGCCGCGGGTGGCTGAGGGCCGCTGCAGGTGGCTTCGGCGGTCGCGGTCGCAAGTGACGTCGCGGGGCGGGGTTGGGGAGCCGAGTGCGCATTCGGGACCGGGTGAAGTATGCGCAGTAGGATGCGGAGGTGAGCGATGTGGTGGGTGGTGGTGTGGTGCGACCCCGGGTGAGGTTCGGGGTGGCGGGGTGGACGTACGAGGATTGGAAGGGGGTGGTGTATCCGCGGAATTGCAAGGACACGCTGCGGGCGGTGGCGGAACGGGTGCAGCTGGTGGAGGTGAACAGCACGTTCTATGCGGTGCCGTCGGCGCGGAACTGTGCGTCGTGGGTGGAACGCACGGCGGCGCTGGGCACGTTGTTCACGGCGAAGTTGCCGCGGGAGTTCACGCACGAGCGGCGGTGCGATGCGGCGTTGGTGGCGGCGACGGTGGCGGGCTTCGCACCGCTGGTGGCAAGTGGGCGGTGCCGGGGGTTGTTGGCGCAGTTCGATCACACGTTCGCCCATGGTGCTTCGGCGATGGATTTGCTGGAGCGGTTGGCGGCGGCGTTCCTGCCGCATGCGCCGCTGTTCGTCGAGCTGCGGCACCGGAGCTGGAATGCGTTCGCGGCGTTGGAGGAGGTGGCGCGCTTGGGCCTCGGTGTGTTGGATCTCGACTACCCGGGCGCGGCGAGTGGCTATGGCCGGGATCATTCGGGGGTGTTGGCGCGCGGTGGACTGGCGTACTTCCGGCTGCATGGGCGCAACCAGGCGTGGTTCGTCAAGGGTGCGGGGCGCGACGAGGTCTACGACCACGAGTACTCGCCAGCGGAAACGGTGCAGCTGGCGCAGCGCATCGAACGCATCGCGGCGGCCGCGCAGGAGACGTTGGTGGTCGCCAACAACCACTTCCACGGCAAGGCGATGCGGGTGATCGAGGAGCTGCTGGCGTGGTACCGCCGTTGCCATGGGGTGGACGGCTGAACGAGGTGGTGGGTTGGTCTGCGCGGTCGATGTGCTACCCTGCTACCCGCCGAAGCCTCGCGCCACCCACCTCATGCCCGTCATCCGCGAACGCCGCTTTCTCCGCGTGAAGCTCGACATGGTCACGCGCTGCCAACTGCGCTGCATCATGTGCCACTTCGCGCACCCCGAGTTCCAGGAGAGCAAGGTGACGATGGGGGGCGAGCTGCTGGAGAAGGTCGCCGGCGAGCTGTTCCCCCGCGCCCACGACGTGGTGTTGTCGTCGAGTGCGGAGCCGCTGCTGGCGCCGGACCTGCCGCGGGCGCTGGAGCTGTGCCGCGAGCACGGCGTGCCGAACTTCCACTTCAGCACCAACTGCCTGGCCATGACCGACGCGATCATGGACAAGTGCATCGAGGTGCAGATGCCGCTCCTGACGGTCAGTTGCGACGCGGCGACCAAGGAGACGTTCGAGAAGATCCGCAAGCCGGGCAAGTGGGAGCCGTTCCTGCGCCGTTTCGACATCATCAGGGCGCGCAAGCAATTCCACGCTTCGGTGCTGCCCAAGGTCAGCGTGACGTGCGTGCTGATGCGCAGCAACATCCGCGAAGTGCCGCAGATGATCCGGTTCTTCCGCGACCGCGGCGTCGACTTCATGAACTTCGTGCACATGGCCGTGATGGGCGGACTCGGCGTCGAGGACGAGTCGCTGATGAACGAGCCGAAGCTGTGCAACGACACGATGGCCGAGGCCAGGCGGGTCGCCGACGAGGTCGGCATGCGGGTGATGATGCCGATCCCGATCGCCGAGAACCTGGCGACCGAAGGTCCGGTGGTCGACCAGACGCGCAGCGACGAAGGTGGCGGCGTGGCGCTGCTGGCGCCGAGCACCGACCTCGACAAACTCGCCGACGCACCGGAGATCGTCGACTACCTCAACCACAAGAACCGCGAGTTCCTGCTCAAGGCCGGCGAGAAGCGCAAGTTCCACAACCGGCCGTGCTACTTCCCCTGGTACTACATCCACGTCAATCCGGACGGCACCGTGTTCCCGTGCGGCTGCTGGTTCGAGTTCTCGACGTTCGGCGACTTCAAGACGCAGACCTTCCGCGAGATCTGGACTGGCCCGAAGTACAAGGAGCTGCGCCGCCAGCTCTACCACATGGAGTTGCGCGACGTCTGCAAGAACTGTTCGGTCGCGAACATGGGTCGGCCCGACGTCAAGGCGTCGTTCAGCCACCGGGCGAAGGTGCGGCGCGGATCTGCGTCATGACGTCGGCGACGAGTTCGCCGAGCATCGCCGGTGACAGATCGAAGCGCACGCCGCCGCGTGCGAACAGTTCGGGCAGCGGCCGGCTGCCACCGAGCGCCAGCGCCGCCCGGTAGTCGGCGACGGCCTGCGTCGGATTGCGGCGGTAGTTGCCCCAGACCTGCAGGGCGGCGAGCTGCGCGATGCCGTATTCGACGTAGTAGAACGGGCTGCCGAACAGATGCCCCTGCGCGATCCACTGCATCGCCAGCGCGTCGTCGAGTCCGGACCAGTCGAGTTCGCCGCCGAACCGCCGCCGGATGTCGAGCCACGCCGTGCGCCGTTCGTCGCGCGAGTGGCGCGGGTTGCCGTACACCCAGTGCTGGATCGCGTCGATCGACGCGATCCAGGTCAACGTGCGCAGCACGCCCTCGAGGTGCTTGGCGCGCACCCGCGCGGCGTCGTCCGGCGCGTAGACCTCGGCGAGGTGTTCGAGGCCCATCAGCTCCATCGACATGCTGGCGGTCTCGGCGATCTCGATCGGGTAGTCGCGGTAGGCGAGCAGGTCGAAGTGCCGGCACAGCAGCGAATGGAAGGCGTGGCCGCCCTCGTGCAACAACGTCTGCACGTCGTGGTGCAGGCCGACGCCGTTGGCGAAGATGAACGGCAGGCGTTCGTCCTCTAGCTGGTACTGGTACCCACCTGGCGCCTTGCCCTTGCGGCTCATCAGGTCGAGCAGGTCGCGCGCCACCAGTGCGTCGAACTCGGCGGCGAAGCGGGTGTCGACGGCGGCGAACAGGCGCCGGCAGATGGCGATCAGTTGGTCCTGCGTCGCGAACGGGCGCAGCGGCGGCCGGCCCTCGGGATCGACCTCGAGATCCCAAGGCCGCAGCTTGGGGAGCCCCAGGCGCGCGGCGCGGGCGCGGTCGAGTTCGCGGACCGCCGGCACCACGCATTGTGCGATCGCCTCGTGGAAACGGCGGCAATCGACCTCGGTGTAGTCGTAGCGGCCGAGTTCCTGGAAGCGGAACGGCGTGTACGTCGGGAAGCCCGCATTGCGGCCGATCTGCGTGCGCAGCGCGACCAACCGGTCGTAGATGTCCTCGAGCTCCGGCCAGTGCACACGACGCGCCGCCAATCCGGCCCGGTAGGCGCGTTCGCGGAGCTCGCGATCCTGGCTCTCGAAGAACGGCGCCAGCTGTTGGAGCGTGCGTTGTTCGCCGTCGAACTCGACGGTGATCGCCCCCATCAGTGCCTGCTGGCGGGTCTGCAGCTCGGCTTCCTCCTGCTGCAAGGCGGTGTTCTCCTCGCGGAAGATCTCGCTCTTGGTGCGGCGGCTGCGGATCAGCACCGCGTAGCGGTCCTCGTCGAGTGCGTAGTGGGCCGGGCAGGCGAGGAACTTCTTGTCGAGCTGGTCGGCCAACACACGCACGCGCGGCATCACCACCTGCTCGATGTGCAGGTAGGCGGACTTGGCGGCCTCGTCGTCGGTGTGGCGCGTCATCCGCACGTAGCGCCGGGCGACCTCGGCGTGGCTGCGAGCCATCAACTCGCTCTCGTCGACCAGCCACTCGCCCAGCGTCGCCGCGTCGGGCAGCTCACGGCTGGCAAGCTCGGCGAACAAGGGCTCGAGTGCGGCGAGATCCCCAGCGTCGAGGGCTGGGCTGGCGAAACGCCAGGTGGGGGCTGGGAACGTAGCTGGCACGGGTGGGTCCTGGGCACAAGTCCCCGACCTGCGGGCACCTACGCCGGAGCGCAAGGTAGACCACGGGCGCGTCTCTGGCCAGGAGTTCGCCACATCCGCCGCCACCTTGCGCTGAGCAGGCATGGTGCGTCGCGCCGGGCCGGTCCCGGGCGGCGCATCTGCCATTGCCACGGAGATCCCAAGATGCGCAAGTTCGTGTATCCGTCCGCGTTGCTGACCCTGGCCGCTTGCGGCCACGGCCACCGGCACGTCCACGCCGCGCCCCCGCCGCCGCCCGAGCCGCGCCTGGTGTCGATCCTGGTCGAGGTCTACGACCCGGTCACCAACTTCGTCTGGGAGAACGTCTCGGTGCGCCTCGTCGAGGCCGACCAGGAATGGTCGCAGTGCACCTGCGTCAGCCCGTTCCTGGACTGGCGGCTGACCGACGGCGCTGGGAGGGTCTACTTCGACGAGTACGACCTCGCCGCCGCCCAGCTCGGCTTCCAGCACGACGGCGCCGGGCGGGCCCTGGTCGGACCCTACGGGTACGAGGACGAGGCCACGGTCTGGCTCGAGGTCGATGCGGTGGGGTTTTCCCCGGTGATCGTGCCAGTCCGGCTGTCGTGGAACACCCCGGACGTGTTCGTCGAGATCCCGTTCTGAGTCGGCAACCGGCGCCACATCGGATCAAGCGCCGGCCTCCGAACGGTCGATGCCAGGGGCAACCGCCCATCCGAGGGAGCCCTTTGGACACGATTCTGCTGGTCAACGATTCTGCGACCCTGACCAAGGTGTTGTCGTCGCACTTCACCAAGGCCGGCTACCGCGTGATCGCCGTCGCCGGAGCGATGGACGCCTCCGAGGCGTTCATCCGCAACGAGGTCAACCTGGTGCTCACCGATCTGGTGCTGCGCGACAAGGACGGCATCGAGGTCATCAAGACGCTGCGCGCCCGGAAGGGCACCAACCACCTGCCGATCGTCGTGTTCACGGCGATGCAGGACGAGCAGAGCATGCGGGCCAGCAAGGAGGCCGGTGCGGACCTGGTGCTCGACAAGTCGAAGGGCACCAGCGAGCTGTTGGCCGCGATCGAGAAGGTGCTCGAGGAGTACAAGGCCAACCAGCCGGTCAACTCGCTCGACCGCGACCTCGGTGGCTGCATCGTCAAGGCGACCACCGAGGTGTTCCGGACGATGATGAACCTCAAGGCCGTACACGGCGAGGTGGCCATCGAGAAGGCCAAGCTCCGCAAGGCCGAGGTGATCGGCAGCATCGGCGTGGCCGGGTTCCTGACCGGCTCGATCTCGGTGTTCATGCCGAAGGATCTGGCCAAACAGGCCGTCGCGGCGATGCTGATGGTCGACGACCCCGCTGCATTGGCCGACGCCGACCTGGTCGACGCGATCGGTGAGTTGACCAACATGGTCGGTGGCAGCATCAAGACGGCGCTGTTCCAGAAGACCCCGCTGTTCGACATCTCGGTGCCGAGCGTCTACATCGGCGAGGACCTGCAGCGCCGTTCGGTGTCCGAGGACCTGTGTTTCCTGGTGCCGTTCAAGGTCGGCGCGGCCGAGTTCGCGGTCGAGTTCCTGATGGTCACCAAGAAGGACGGCGGCACCGGCGTGCAGGACGCGATCGTCAGCGCCGCCAGTCGCTGAAGGCCTGGGCCCGCCATGTCGCGCCCCGTTGGTGACGCGGGCGCCCCGATCGGGCACACTCGGCCGATGTGAGCCGTGACGCTTCGCCCGATCCCGTCCTGCACCGCCGCCGCCGCCAGCAGTTGCTCGATCGCCTCGGCGACGGACTGCTGGTGCTGCCGACCGCGCCCGAACTGCTGCGCAACGGCGACGTGCACTGCGAGTACCGGCCGGGCAGCGACTTCCACTTCCTGACCGGGTTCGGCGAACCCGAGGCGATGCTGGTCGCCTGGCGGCTCGGCAAGGGGCGCCATCGCAGCGTGCTGTTCGTGCGGCCGCGCGATCCGGCGCGCGAGATCTGGGACGGCCGGCGCTACGGCGTCGAGGGCGCCAGGGCGGCGTTCGGTGTCGACGAGGCGCGCGAGATCGGCTCGTTCTGGCGCGATCTGCCCACTCTGCTGGCGCCGCATCCGGTGCTGTTCTGCCGTTTGACGGTCGACGCGAACTTCGATCGGCGCCTGCTCGAGACGTGTCGCGCCGCGGCGTTCGCGCGGCGCCGCCGCTCGCCGCCGCTGCACCCGACGATCACCGACCCCGGGCCCGCGCTGGCCGAGCTGCGTTTGCGCAAGGATGCCGCCGAACTGGCCGCGTTGCGCACCGCGGCGGGGGCCACCGCGGTCGGCCACCTGGCGGCGATGGAGGCCGCCCGGCCGGGCATGTTCGAGTACGAGGTGCAGGCGGTGCTGGAGGCTGGGTTCCGCAGTGCGGGCAGTCCGCGCAACGGCTACGCGTCGATCGTCGCCAGTGGCCCGAACGCCTGTGTGCTGCACTACCACGACAACGACCGGCGCATGCGAGCGGGCGACCTGCTGCTGATCGACGCCGGTGCCGAATGCGGCGGCAGCACCGCCGACGTGACGCGCACGTTTCCCGTGTCGGGGCGTTTCAGCGACCCGCAGCGCCGCGTCTACGAGATCGTGCTGCGCGCCCAGTTGGCCGGCATCCGCGCTTGCCGGGCCGGCGCGCGCTGGGATGCCGCGCATCGGGCGTGCCTGCGCTCGTTGACCAGGGGGTTGGTCGAGCTCGGCGTGTTGCGCGGCGACGTCGGCACGTTGGTCGCCAAGGGTGCCTGCCGCAAGTGGTACATGCACGGCACCAGCCACTGGCTCGGCCGCGACGTGCACGACGTCGGCGCCTACGAAGGGCAGGACGGCAAGCCCGAGCCCTTGCCGGTGGGGGCGGTGTTGACCGTCGAACCCGGCCTGTACTTCGGCCGCCACGATCGTTCGGTCCCGCGCGAACTGCGTGGCATCGGCGTGCGCATCGAGGACGACGTGCTCGTCACGGCGCGTGGGCCGGAGGTGCTGACCGCGGCGATCCCGAAGTCGGTGGCCGCGATCGAAGGGCCGTGCAGCGGCAGCCGGCCGGCCTGACGGTCGGCTGCGCGAGGCTCACATGCCGGTGCCGCGGAACACCGCGCGCACCGTGTGCACGATCAGCTTGACGTCCATCCACAGCGACCAGTTGTCGATGTAGTAGAGGTCCATCTCGACCCAGCGCTTGAACGACACCCGGTTGCGGCCCCAGACCTGCCAGACGCAGGTCAGCCCGGGTTTGACCATGATGCGGCGGCGCTGCCACCAGGTGTACTGGGCGACTTCGGACGGCACCGGCGGCCGCGGCCCGACCAGGCTCATGTCGCCGATCCAGACGTTGAACAGCTGCGGCAGTTCGTCGAGGCTGAACTTGCGCAGGAAGCGACCGGCCGGCGTGATGCGCGGGTCGTTCGGGATCTTGAAGGCAGGACCGTCCTGGATGCTCGCGGCGCGCAGCTTCTCCTTGTCGCCGTCCGAGTTCGGGCGCATCGAGCGGAACTTGAAGCACGTGAAGTGCCGGCCGCCCATGCCGACGCGGGTCTGGCGGTAGAACACCGGGCCCTTGCTCGACAGCTTGACGGCGATCGCGCAGGCGACGAACACCGGCAGCAGCAGCAGGATGCCGATCGAGCTGCCGACGAAGTCGATCGCGCGCTTGATCGCCTTGGAGACCGAGCGGTTGTACGGCGTGCGCAGCGCCAGGCCGAGGCGGTCCGAGTTCCAGGCCATGCCGGCCTGCAGGTGGTCGACCTGCAGGAACGACGGGAAGTAGTGGATGGTCGTGCCGGCGCGGTCGCAGGCGCGGAACACGGCGCCGATGTCGCGCGCCGGGGCGTCGTCGGACGGGCAGGCGACGACCAGGTCGGGCTGCAGTTCCTGGAGCAGCTCTTCGAAGCGGTCGAAGCCGCCCAGGCGCGGCAGTTCGCGCATCGTGCGGGCGTCTTCGCCCGGGAACGGCACGAAGCCCAGCAGGTGCTTGTCGGCGATGCTCTCGGGGTTGGTCGCGAGGCTGTAGGCGCTGTCACAGGCGCCCAGCAGCAGCGTGCGGCGACGGTCGAGGCCGCCACCGAGCGGATGGTTCTGGAAGCGGCGCAGGGTCAAGACCCAGCGCGACATGCCGAGCGCAAGCGCTCCGACCCACAGTGTGCTGAGCAGGTCGACCTTCTCCATGCCGATCGCCAGGGCGGTCGCCAGGCCGGCGATGCCCCAGGTGGTCAGCCAGGTCTCCAGCATCAAGCGCAGCGCCTGACGGCGATGACGGTTGACCGGCACCTCGTACAGCAGCAGCCGGCTGGCCAGCAGCGCCCAAGCCGCGATGAACAGGCCGTGGCTCAGCAGGCCGCGGGCGATGGTGCCGACGGTAGGGTTCGCAGCAGCCTCGGCCCAGACCCCGCCCGCCACCACGGCAATGGCGATGCCGATCTGGTCGACCACCAGGCCAAGCAGGCGGGTGGGTTGCGGACTGTGCAAGGTAGGAGACACGGTGGAACGGGAACGGGGCGAAGAGCGTATCGTCGCAGCGGTGCTGCGCCTGTCCATGAGGTGAAATCCGTAGCAACCGGATTCTGTGACCAAGAATGTATCGTTCGCAGGTTCGTGGAAACCGTTGCTTTACGGTTAAGCGTCTCAGGATGGGGCCGGCCGGTCGGGTTCGCGCGGTGGCGAGGGATGCTCGGGGGTGCCACCGGGGCACACACGACCCGAGGACTCTGCCGGGCCGCTTGCTAACGTGGTGGTGATGAAGATCGCCTGCATCGGCGGCGGCCCCGCGAGCCTGTACTTCGCCCTGTTGACCAAGAAGCGGCTGCCCGCGGCCGAGATCGACGTCTACGAGCAGAACCGGCCGGACGACACCTTCGGGTGGGGGGTGGTGTTCTCGGACGAGACGCTGGGCACGTTCGGTGCGGCGGATCCGGAGAGTTACGCGGCGATCCGACGCAACTTCGCGTACTGGACCGACATCGACACGTTCTTCGGCGGGCGCAAGGTGACCAGTACCGGCCACGGGTTCTGCGGCCTGGCGCGGGTCAAGCTGCTGGAGATCCTGCACGAACGCTGCCGCGAGCTGGGCGTGCGGCTGCACTTCCAACAGGCGGTGGTCGACCTCGATGCGGCCGCGCGCGATCACGACCTGGTGGTCGCCGCCGACGGGGTCAACAGCAAGGTCCGCGATCGCTTCGCGGCGTCGTTCCGGCCGCAGCTGGACTGGCGCAAGTGCAAGTTCGCGTGGTTCGGGACCACCAAGAGGATGACGGCGTTCACGTTCGTGTTCCTGCCGACGCAGTGGGGGTTGTTCCAGGTGCACGCGTATCCGTTCGACACGACGCGCGGCACCTGGATCGTCGAATGCCGCGAGGAGACGTGGCGCAAGGCCGGGCTGGACCAGCTCGACGAGGCGGCGTCGGCGCGGTTCTGCGAGGAACTGTTCGCGGAGCATCTGGCCGGCGAGAAACTGCTGGTCAACCGCTCGATCTGGCGCACGTTCCCGACGATCCGCTGCGGCAGCTGGATCCACGACAACGTCGTGCTGATGGGGGACGCGGCGCACACCGCGCACTTCTCGATCGGCTCGGGGACCAAGCTGGCGATGGAGGATGCGATCGCGCTCGCCGATGCGGTGGTGGCCCAGCCGGGCGACGTGCGGGCCGCGCTGGCGGCGTACGAAGTGGCGCGCCGGGTCGACGTGCTGAAGGTGCAACGCGCTGCGCAGACCAGTCTGGAGTGGTTCGAGAACAGCGAGCGCTACCTGGGCCAGAGCCCCGAGCGGTTCGTGTTCAACCTGATGACGCGCAGTCGGCGCATCACCTACGACAATCTGCAGGTGCGCGATCCGGCGCTGGTCGCGGCGGTCGACGCGGTGGTGGCGCGCGAGGAGGGCGGCGAGGTCGGGGTGCCGCCGGCGTTCCTGCCCCTCTCGGTGCGCGGCACGACGTTCGCGAATCGGGTCGTCGTATCGCCGATGTGCCAGTATTCGGCTCACGACGGAGTGCCCGACGATTGGCACCTGGTGCACCTCGGCAGCCGGGCGGTCGGCGGGGCGGGTTTGGTGTTCACCGAGATGACCAACGTGTCGCCGGAGGGGCGGATCACGCCGGGCTGTGCCGGGATCTGGAACGATGCGCAGCAGGAGGCGTGGGCGCGGGTGGTGCGGTTCGTGCACAAGCAGTCGGCGGCGCGCATCGGCTTGCAGCTCGCGCATGCCGGGCGCAAGGCGTCGTGCAGCCGGCCGTGGGAAGGCGATGCGCCGCTGCGCGAGGGTGGTTGGCAGGCGCTCGGGCCGTCGGCGCTGCCGTTCGGGGCGGATTGGCCGGCGCCGAAGGCGATGACGCGGGCCGACATGGATCTGGTGCGCGAGCAGTTCGTGGCCGGGGCGAAGCGCGCGCACGCGGCCGGGTTCGACGTGCTCGAACTGCACATGGCCCACGGGTACCTGCTGTCGAGCTTCCTGTCGCCGCTGAGCAACCAGCGCAGCGACGAGTACGGCGGGTCGTGGGCGAATCGGGCGCGGTTCCCGCTCGAAGTGGTGGCGGCGGTGCGGGCCGTGTGGCCGCGGCCGTTGTTCGTGCGCATCTCGGCGACCGATTGGCTCGACGAGGTCGGCCGCGGCTTCACGCTCGACGAGGCAGTGCTGGTCTGCGAGCAGCTGCGCGACGCGGGAGTCGACGTGATCGACGTGTCGTCGGCCGGCAACTCGCCGGAGTCGCGGCCGCAGTACGGGCGCATGTACCAGGTGCCGTTCGCCGAGCGGATCCGGTTCGCGGTTGGACTGCCGGTGATGGCGGTCGGCGGCATCCAGGGCGTCGATCACGCCAATACGATCGTCGCGGCTGGGCGTGCGGACCTGTGCGCGATCGGCCGGCCGCACCTCGAGGATCCCTACCTGACGCTGCGCGAGGCGAATGCGCGCGGGGTCGCGGGGCATGCCTGGCCCAAGCAGTACCTGGCGGCGCGGCGCGGCTGAGGGGCCGCTGCGGGACGGTTCGAGGGCGGCGTTCGCAAGCTGCTGTAGTGGCTATGGTTGTGCGCCTCGGTGCGCATTCGGGACCGGGTGAGGTATGCGCAGAGGGGGGTCAGAGCAAGCTGGGCAGCTCGGCGAGGAACTCGGCCAGGCCGATGGCTTCGACGGACGCGTGGACTGGGAATCTGTCGCCCTCCGGAACGACTACGAAGCCGCGCGTGGCCGCGACGTCGGCCATCGCTCGAAGGGTGCCGGCACTGAGCGTCGGGGCGCTCGAGAACTTGATCTCCACCGCGATGCGCCGCGTCTGCGAGCGGCTCAGCACCAGGTCGAGTTCGTCGCCGGTGTGGGTGCGGTAGAAGCTCGCGTCGGTCTGAGGCGGTAGCGACGCGAGGACTTGTTCGATGGCGAACCCCTCGAAGGACGCGCCGAGCTTGGGGTGGCCGTACAGGGCCTCGAGGTCTGGGATGCCCAGGAGGAAGTGGAGCAGGCCGGCATCGCGTACATAGACCTTCGGCGACTTGACGAGGCGCTTCTTCAGGTTGGTGTGCAGCGGTTGCAGCTGCCGGACGACGAATGTGTCGCTGAGGATGTCCAGGTAGTGACGGACGGTCGGTGCGCTGACGTCGAAGTTGCGAGCGAAGGCGCTGCTGTTCCAGGTCTCGCCGTGCCAATGCGCCAACATCTGCCAGAAGCGGCGCATCTGCGTGCTCGCCACGCGAATGCCCAGCGCTGGCAGGTCGCGTTCGAGGAAGGTCTGCACGAACGCCTCGCGCCAGATCAGGCTTGCTGGTGCGGAGCTGGCCAGCAAGCTGTCGGGGAAGCCGCCGCGTTCCCACAGGTCTCGCCATCCGATCGAGGCACTGCTCTTGGTGAGGTCGTCGATGGTCACCGGAGGCAACTCGACGAAGGCGATCCGACCAGCCAAGCTCTCTGCGGATTGCTTGAGCAGGTCTGGAGATGCCGAACCCAGGATCAAGAACCGGCCGGGGCGGCGTTCGCGATCGATCAGGCCGCGCAGCACTGGGAAGAGGTCCGGTCGTCGTTGGACCTCGTCCAGGACCACCAGGCGACTGCGATGACGACCCAGGTAGCCCTCGGCGTCCTGGAGGCGCGCCAGGTCGGAGGGCCGTTCCAGATCGAGGTAGGTGGCACCGCCTGGGATGCTGTCTGCGAGCTGCTTGGCAAGAGTGGTCTTCCCGACCTGGCGGCTACCCAGCAGCCCGACAGCCGGAAACTGCGCGAGTCGATCGCGAACGACGTTGAGAACGCCTCGGACGAGCATTCGTGAAAATTAAAAGGTTGCCTTTCAATTTTCCAATGCAATCGCAAATGGCTTTCAGCAAACGGTTTGTGCCACCAGTCGGTAGCAGCCGGGAACGGTGACGGATTTCTGGGCGGACGCAAGATGTACGGTCGAACGAAGGGCCAGGACCCGCGATGGGCCAGCAGCTGGGCTCGAGGTGTGTAGGCGTAACCAGTTGCGATGCCAAGGCTTGTGCGCCTCGGTGCGCATTCGGGACCGGGTGAGGTATGCGCAGAGGGGTCAGAAACCGTCGGCGGTGCGGTAGGCGTCGATCAGCTTGCGCTCGCCTTCCTTGCCGGGTTCGGCGTTGCCGTGCTCCATGCCGACGATGCCGGTGAAGGCGGTAGTTGATTTCGCCGGTGGTGGGTTCGCGGCGGCCGGGGTTGTCGCCGACCTGGAAGTAGGCGATCTCGGACCAGGCGCGCTCGAGGTTGGGGATCAGGTTGCCCTCGGTGATCTGCTGGTGGTAGAGGTCGTCGAGGATCTTGCAGTGCGGGCTGTCGACGGCGCGGCAGATGGCGAAGGCTTGCGGCACCTCGGTCAGGAACAGGTTCGGATGGTCGCGGAAATTGAGCGGCTCGAGGACCATGACGAGGTCGCTGCCCTGCTTGGCGATGACGTCGCAGCAGCGGCGCAGCAGGTCGATGGTGTAGGCGGTCTGGAAGCCGCGGTCGAGGCGCGGGTCGACGACGCCCGGCACGACGGTGCACCACCTGGCGCGCACGCGCCTGGCGATCTCGACGGCCTTCTCGACGTCGGCGAGCACCTGGTCGGCGAACTCCTTCTTGCCGGACGCGAAGGTCGGCCTGTCGAAGCTGGCGGTCGCGACGAACACGCCCATCGCCATGCCGATCTGCTCCATCTTCGCCGCGATCCTCTCCTGGGTCGCGACGTCCCGGCCCGGCATGCCGTTGTCCTCCCAGGCGGTGAAGCCCTCGTCGGCGGCGAACTGCAGCTGGTCGACGAGGTCCTTGGCATGGTTGCCGAACATGCCGAAGTGCGGCGCGTAGCGCAGCTTGAAGGGGCTGCGGTTGGCGCCGGTCTGGCCGTGGTCGGCAGCAGCGCTGGCAGGCAGTTGGGAAGCCGCCAGGGACGTGGCCCCAGCTGCGAGGAAGGCGCGGCGGTTCATGGCGCGCGAGTCTAGCCGGCCGCCGCGGCGTTGGAACCGGACGCTCAAGTCAGCGTTCCCGCGTGCGACCCGGGCCACTCCTACCTTACCGAGCGCTTACCGAACCAGGGGCGGTTCGTGCGTCTACTAGCTCACGAGCCATGAACGCCACCCTGAGATGCCTCCTTCTCGCCGCCGGTGCGCTGCTGCCGCTGTCGGTCGCCGCCCAGCAGCCGCACGTCGCGCATTCGCACCAGTGGGTGGTGCCCAGCCGGGCGGTGTTGGCGCCGGCGGGGGTCACCCCGGTGCAGATCGTGCAGGTCGAAGCGCGCATCCACCTGATGGATCGTGCCGCCAGTACCGAGCTGCAGTTCGAGCTGTACAACCCGGGCGGCACCCAGCAGGAAGCCGTGTTGCTGCTGCCGGTGCCGGAAGGGGCTGCGATCTCCTCGTTCGCGTTCGACGGGCCAGCCGCCGCACCGACCGCGACGATCCTGCCGCGCGACGAAGCGCGCCGGCTGTACGACGAGATCACCAGTCGGCTGCGGGATCCGGCGTTGCTCGAGTTCGTCGACTGGCGATGCGTGCGCAGCAGCGTGTTCCCGGTCCCGGCGGGTGGCCGGCAGAGGATCCGCCTCCGCTACGAACACCTCTGCGAGGTCGACGGCAATCGCATCGACTACGAACTGCCGCGCAGCGAGATGTTGACCCAACAGGCACCGTGGTCGATCTCGGTGCAGGTGCGTTGCGCGCATCCCATCCAGCTCGTGTACTCGCCCAGTCACGAACTGGTGCAGCGGGTCTCGGCCGATGGCAGTCGTTCGCTGCGGATCGCCGACGGCAGCCGCCGCGAGCCAGGCGCGTTCCGGCTCGGCGTGGTGACCGGTGCGGATCCGGCCCGGCCGTCGGCGACGTTGTTCGCGTATCCGGACGAGGCGGTCGGCGGTGGGTACTTCCTGCTGCTGGCCAGTGCACCGCGCGAGGCCGCCGACGCCAGGTTGCGCCGGGAGGTGACGCTGGCGATCGACCGCTCGGGCAGCATGGCCGGCCGCAAGCTCGACCAGGCGAAGGCCGCGGTGCGCCAGGTGCTCGCCGGGCTGGAGGACGGCGAGGCGATGCAGCTGATCGAATACGGCAATTCGGTGGGCAAGTGCTTCCCGCAGCCGGTCGCCAAGACGGCGGCGACGCTGCAACAGGCGTTGGCGTGGCTCGAGACGGTGCGGCCGCACGGCGGCACCAATCTGTACGATGCGCTGCGCGAAGCGCTGCAGGCCCCGGCGACGCCGGGTGCGTTGCCCCTGGTGTTGTTCTTGACCGACGGCATCCCGACCGTCGGGCCGACGCGAGAGGGGGAGTTCCGCACGCTGGTCGCGACGGGCAATGCGAACCGCCGTCGCGTGTTCTGCTTCGGCGTCGGCCACGACGTCAATTCGCCGTTGCTCGACCATCTCGCCGAGACGACCCGCGCGGTGACCACCTACGTGCAACCCGAGGAGGACGTCGAAGTACGAGTCGCCAGCCTGTTCGCCCGGCTGGGCGCGCCGGTCTTGGCCGAGCCTGCGCTGCAGACCGTCGATGCGCAGGGCCGTGAAGTGCCGAGGCTCGCCGAAGTGCTGCCGCTGCGCCTGCCCGACCTGTTCGCCGGCGACCAGTTGGTGGTGCTCGGCCAGTACCGCGGCCAGGATCCCCTGCGGTTCCGGCTCGCCGGTGTCACGCCGAGCGGCTCGGCGCAGTTCGGCTTCACCCTGCCGGTGGCAGGCGCGACGACGCGGCACGCCTTCGTGCCCCGTCTGTGGGCGAGTCGCCAGATCGCGTTCCTGGTCGACGAACTGCGCCAGCGCGGCGAACCTGGGCAATCGCTCGGCGCCACGCGCGTCGACGTGTTCGCGGCGCCGCGCGCGCGCGAACTGCGCGACGAGATCCTGCGGCTGTCGACCCGCTTCGGCGTGCTCGGCGAGTACACGGCGTTCCTGGCGCGCGAGGGCAACGACCTCGGCGATTGGGGAGCCCTGCTCACCTCGTGCCAGAGGTCGCTGCAGGACCGGGCCATCGACACCCGCAGCGGCATCGGTGCCGTCAACCAGGGCGACAACCTCTGGGCGCAGAAGGCGCAGATCCGTGCCAACTACCGCAACACCTTCTTCGACGACGAGTACCGCAAGGTCGAGACGTCGGCGGTCCAACAGCTCGGCGACCAGGCGTTCTACAAGCGCGGTGAGCGCTGGATCGACGCCCGCTGCGTGCTCGAACGGCAGGTCGCGCCCGACGAGGTCGTCGCCTTCGGTTCGCCGCGCTACCTCGAACTGCGGCAACGCCTGCTCGCCGAAGGTCGCGCGGCGCTGCTGTCCCTGTCCGGTGCGGTGCTGATCCGCATCGACGGTCGCAACGTGCTCTTCACCACTGGCTGCTGAACCGATTCCGCTGCCGATTCCCCGAAACCACCTCCCCAGCAAACGACATGCGAAGACTTCTCACTTGCGTAGTCCTGTCCCTCGCCGCGGTGCCCGGCGTCGCCCAGCAGCCCGAGCCAGCGCGGCCGATCGATCTGGCCATCTGCCTCGACATCAGCGGCAGCATGAACGGCCTGATCGACGCCGCGCGCCAGAACCTCTGGGCCGTGGTCGACGAACTGGCGCGTCTGCAGCCGGCCCCGCGGTTGCGCGTGGCACTGCTGACCTACGGGTGCAGTGCCCACGAGGCGAGCACCGGTTGGGTCAAGATCGACGTGCCCTTCACCCACGACCTCGATCTGGTCTCCGAGCGGTTGTTCGCGCTGACGACCAACGGCGGCGACGAGTACGTGGCCAGGGTGGTGCGGGCGGCGAGCGAGCAGCTGGCCTGGAGCGACGATCGGGAAGCGCTGAAGCTCCTGTTCGTGGCCGGCAACGAGGCGGCCACGCAGGATCGCGAGTTCGCGACCGAAGCGGTCTGCAAGGCCGCGATCCAGCAGGGCATCGTCGTCAACTCGATCTACTGCGGCCAGGCGACCGACGAGCTGGCGGCGGCCTGGCGCGACGTCGCACGGTTCGCCGACGGTCGCTTCGCGGCGATCGACCACAACGCGGCGGTGGTCGTGACGACTCCCTACGACGCCAGGCTGCAGGAACTGAGCACCGCGTTGAACGCCACCTACGTGCCGTATGGCGCCAATGCCGGCGCCTGGGTCGACAACCAGATCCGGCAGGACGCCAACGCCGCGTCCTTGAACGTCGCCGCCGCCGCGCAGCGCTGCATGGTCAAGGGCAGTGGCCTGTACGACAATCGCCAGTGGGATCTGGTCGACGCCTGCAAGGACCCGAAGTTCGTGCTGGCGGAGGTCGAGAAGGAGGATCTGCCCGAAGCGCTGCGGGGCCTCGATCCAGCCGCGTTGCGCCGGCACGTCGACGAGCAGGCCGCGCGCCGTGCGTCGCTGTCGCGGCAGGTGGCCGCGCTCGGCAAGCAGCGCGACGCCTTCGTGCAGCGCCACCAGGCCCGCCAGCAGGCCGAAGGGCACTTCGAGAACGCGGTCCTCGACGCCGTGCGGGCCCAGGCGGCAGCGCGTGGCTTCACGGTCGGCCGGCGCGCGGTCGTCGAGGCCGCCGGTGCCGAAGCGCTCGATCCGGCACTCGTGCAGACCGTCGCGCTGGCGGCGGCCGACTACCAGCAGTTCCCGTGTGTGACGGGCACGATGCGCATGGCTCCTACGGACTGCAGGATGCCTGCGCCCCGGGCGCAGGTGAGTCGGGCCGACGGGGTGCACGGCGGCAAGCTGTACATGCTGTTCGCGCAGCTTGCGAAGGGCGACCGGTACGTCGTGCCGGGCACTCCGGCGGCCGTCGGCGAGACCCTCGTCAAGGAGGCCTGGGAGGCCCTGCCCGGGCCGGCGACCGCGCCCACGCCGGCCAGCGAACGCCACGGCATCGCACCGGTAGCGGTCGACGGGGAGCAACGATGGCATGCGGGAGCGTTCGCCGGACTGTTCGTGATGCACAAACTGGCCGCGGACACGCCCGGCACCGACCAGGGTTGGGTGTACGGAACGATCGATGCCAATGGGGTGGTGACCGCGGCCGGCCGGATCGCCTCGTGCGTGAAGTGCCATCAGGATGCCTCCGAAGACCGGCGTTTCGGGCTACGCTGACGGCGATGGCTGCAAAGACCGTGTTGGTGGTCGAGGACGACGCCGCGATCCGTCGCGGCCTCGTCGACGCGTTGCAGCACTCCGGCTATGCGCCGATCGCCTGCGCCGACGGCGCCGACGGTCTGCAGACGGCGCTGTCGGCGCAACTCGACCTGGCGATCCTCGACGTCGTGCTGCCCAAGCGCGACGGCTTCCAGATCCTGGCCGAGATCCGCCGCACTCGGCCGCAACTGCCGGTGATCCTGGTCACCGCCCGCGGCGGCGAGCAGGACCGTGTGCACGGGCTGCAGACCGGCGCCGACGACTACGTCGTCAAGCCGTTCTCGAGCCGCGAACTGCTCGCGCGGGTCGAGGCCGTGCTGCGCCGCAGCGCCGAACGGCCGAGCGAGGTGACCCGAACCGAACTCGCCGGCCGGCGCATCGACTTCCTGCGGCGCGAGGTCGAACGTCCGGACGGCAGTCGTTCGCAACTGTCCGAGCGCGAGTGCGAGCTGCTCGCCTACCTGGTGCGCAATCCCGGCCGCGCGATCTCGCGCGCCGAGTTGCTGCAGCGCGTCTGGGGGTTGTCGACCGGCGCTCTCGACACGCGTGCCATCGACATGCACGTCGTCAAACTGCGCGAGAAACTCGGCGAACACGCCGATCGGCCCGAGGTCCTCGTCACCGTGCGTGGCATCGGCTACATGCTCGCCCAGGGAGGGGCCGCGTGAAGACCTCGCCGCAGCGGCTGCAGCGCTCCTGGTGGTGGTTCGTCGGCACGGCCGGCGTGCTGCTCGGCTTGCTCGCGTGGTTGTCGGTGCGCATCGTGCGCCTCGAGCACGACGAACGATCGGCGCGGGCCCGCACAGCCGCCGAGCAGAACCTGCGCCTGGCGCTGTGGCGCATGGACAGTTGGCTGGCCCCGCGCCTGGCGCGCGAGGCGATGCGGCCGGTCGACGAGTACCGCGCCTTCGCGCCGCCCCAGGAGGCTTGGACCAGGGGCTTCGACAAGTTGGGGCCGGACGAGGTGCTGGTGCCGTCGCCGCTCTTGTCCGGTGCCTCGGAGCTGTTCCCGCTGCACTTCGAGATCGATCGCCAGGGGCGCGTGTCGAGCCCGCAGGTGCCGACCGGCAACGAACGGGACGTCGCCGAGGCCAGCGGCCGCGCCAGCAGTTCGTTCGAGCCGGCGGCGCAGCGGCTGGCAACCCTGCGCGAGCGCTTGCCGTTCGCCGTGCTGACCGAGGAGCTGCGCCTCGCCGAAGCCAATCTGCAGGCGATCGGCTCGTGCCTGGTCCCGAACGAGACGATGGCGCCGGAGCAGCAGCAGGCCGCCGAATTCGACAACCGCAAGGTCAACTACGCCGCCAACATCGGCCAACGCCGGCTGATCGACAGCCAAGGCGTGGCACCGCCGATGGCAGGCGACGCGGCCGTGGCCGCGGGCGTGCCACCGACCGTGGGGCCGCTGATGCCGATCTGGTTGCCGGGCGAGGCACCGATGCTGGTGTTCCTGCGCCGGGTGGCGGCCTCGCCGCCGCGCATCCAGGGGGTGCTCGCCGACTGGTCGACCCTGCAGGCCGAACTGCTGGCGCTGGTGGGGGACCTGTTCCCGGCCGGCACGGCCCGGCTCGAGCGCTGCGAAGCCGCCGAACCGCTGCACCAGGGCCTGTTGCTGGCCTCCGTGCCGGCGCGGCTGGTGGTCGCGACCGCGCCGGTCGATGGCGCCGAGACGGACTTCGCGGGGCAGCTGCTGTGGTTGGTCTGGGCCGGCGCGCTGTTGGCGCTGGCGACGTTCGGGTTCACGTTGCG
>DAIMFJ010000007.1:7428-19191 GCA_036724695.1 Planctomycetota bacterium | reverse complement strand
GCTACGGCGAACGCCGCGCCCGCTTCGCTTCGGCGGTGACCCACGAGCTGCGCACGCCGCTGACCACGTTCCGCATGTACAGCGAGATGCTCGCCGATGGGGTCGTGCGCGAACCGGTGGCGCAGCGCGAGTACCTCGAGACCCTGCGGCAGGAATCGGATCGGCTGTCGCGCGTCGTCGAGAACGTGCTGGCGTGGTCGCGTCTCGAACAAGGCCGCTTCGCGTCGCGGCGCGAACCGGTGCAGGTCGCGGGCCTGCTGGACCGCCTGCGACCGGTGCTGTCGCGGCGGCTCGCCGACGCCGGCGGCGAACTGGTCGTCACCGCCACTCCCGCGATCGCTGCGGCGGTGCTCGCCACCGACGAGGACGCCGTCGGGCAGATCCTGTTCAATCTGGTCGACAACGCGGCCAAATACGCCCGCGACGCCGCGGATCGGCGCGTGCACCTCGAAGCCGAGTTCGCGGACGGCGCGCTGCTGCTGCGCGTGCGGGACCATGGCCCCGGCATCCCTGCGGCGTTGCAGAAGCGCATCTTCGCGCCGTTCGATCGTGGGGCCGTGCCACTGGCCAGCAACGACCATCCAGGGGTCGGCTTGGGGCTGGCGTTGGCCCGCGGTCTGGCGACGGACCTCGGCGGGTCGCTGCAGTTGCTGGGTGGTGCCCCTGGGGCCTGCTTCGAGCTGCGCTTGCCGGTCTAGCCGCCGGCCAGCAGAGTCGCTTCCCGTTGCAGGTTCGCGCGCGCCGCCGCTTCCCAGCGATCCCGCAGCGTCGCGGTGCGGAAGATGGACCGGCGGGCCAGAAACCGCTGCAACACCGCGGCCCGGCGCTCGCGGAACGCCTCGTCAGGCACGTGCGCGAATTCGCGGCGCACCGCCAACCGGTACGCATCGTAGGTCGGCCAGTCCTGCCCGAGCACCGACAGGTCGAGGTCCAGGAACAACCAGGCATCGACGTCGTCTGGTGGCGCTCGGTGGTGTTGCGTCGCCAGGACCAGATCGACCACCCGGTCCACGCTGGCTGGGGGCCAATGCGCGGCCGTCAGCTCGGCACGAGCCAGGGCCGCGGAGCGCGGTTCGTTGTCCGCTCCGGTCGGCACGTGGATGGCGTCGTGGAACCAGATCGCGGCGGTGATGATGTCTGGTTCGCGCGCCAGGCTGCGACATTCCGCCAGCCAGCCGAGCAAGGCCTCGACATGGGTCAGGGTGTGGTAGTGGCGGTGCGGTTCCTGGTAGCGGCGCCGCAGGTCGGCCAGCAGGTGGTCTGGCAAGCGGAGTTCGGCGGCAGGAGGCATGCAACCACGCTACGTCTGGCGGCAGGCTACGTCAGGGTTTTCCTGCAACGATGCGGACAGGATGCAAGGGTACGGTAATTGCTGGAGGGGCGTCCTCGACCCAATCCCCTACTCCGATGCACCGATTCGCCCTCGCCTGTCCATTTCTCGCCGTCGTCGCTGTCGGACTTCCGGCGCAGTCCCTTCACCTAGTCGGCCCTGGCGGTCTGCCGCAGATCCGCGACGCGCTGGCGATCGCCAGCCCTGGTGACACAATCGTGGTCCTACCAGGCACCTACGCCCACTTCACTGCGACGGTCGGCGTGCAGATCCGCGCGCAGACGCCTGGCAGCGTGCGGGTGCAGTGGAATCAGGCATTTTCCCCATTCTGCTCCAGCAATCCGTTCTGCGCAGTGACCGAAGGCGCGACGCAGTTGGTTCCCGCCGCCGGGCAGACGCTGACGCTGGTCGGGTTGGTGTTCCCGCCGGCTACCACCCAGGTGTTCGGTGGCCTGGTGCGCAACCGCCTCGAGGTGCTCGGCGGCCGCGTCGTGCTCGAGGAATGCGTCGTCGAGTCGGTCGCCCAGCACGCCCTGGGCGTCGCGAACGCGACCGTGCACCTGCTCGGCGGGGAGTACCACAGCATCCCAGCCACGTTGGTGCCGTACGGCGCCACGGTCGCGCTGCGCGGCGTGAACGCCTCGATCACTGCGATCGGCACTCGCTTCGCCGGCAGTTCGCTGCTCGTCCAGGCCTCCGGCGGCACACCTGCCGAGGCCATCGTCCTGACCAACAGTTCGATGATCGCCAGCGCCATCGACGTGCGCGGCGGCTCGGTGGTCATGGGCGGCCCGTCCGCGAACGGCATCAGCACCGATGGTGGCTCGCTGTGGCTCAGCGATTCCCAGCTGCAAGGCGGCGGCAGCGACAGCTGCGCGGTGGTCGGTTCGGCGACCATTGCGGTCGCGCGCTGTACGTTCGGCCCGGCGGCGACGAATTGCCCGTTCCTGCCCTCGACGCCGCTGCTCGGTGTCGCACTCGATGCCCCGCCGACGCCCGGCCAGGCCTTCGTGCTGCAATGGCGCACCGAACCGAACGCATTGGTCGGGGCCTTGTGGTCGTTCGAGCTCGCCTCCCGCCCCTTGCCGATCTTCGCGCAACCGTGGTCGGCCCCGGCGAACTCGCCGACGGCGGGCCTGTTCGTCGCCGACGCGCATGGTCAAGCCAGCGGCAGCTGGTCGTTGCCGAACACGCAGGCCCTCGTCGGATTGCCGATCTGGTTCCATTCGTTCTCCGGCACCAGCTTGCCGCTGTCCACCGCGCCGGTGGTCGGCGGCGTGATTCGCTGAGGGCGGCGGTCGGCCAGGGATGGGTGGGGCCGCACGTTCCTGGTAGCATCGTGGACGCCGAGAGACCCACGATGCGCCCATCCCACCTGCTCGCTGCGACCACCGCGTTCGCGCTGTCCGCGGTTGCGCAATGCCCCAAGACCTGGCTTCGCGCGAGTGCTTGTCCTGGCACCGCCGGTCCCGTGGCCGCCAGCGTCCTCTGGGATCCGGACGGCAATGGCCCGCAGCCCGTCGAGCTCGTGATCGGTGGCGACTTCCGATCGGCTGGAGACATTGCCTGCGACCACCTCGTGCGCTGGCAGCCAACCACGGGTCTGTTGACCGCGATTCCGCCACCGCCAGGGCCCCTGCGGCCGGTCGCCGATCTGGACTTGCTGCCGACCGGAGCGTTGGTGGTCGCATTCCACGAGCCCACCAGCGGTGCGTCGAACGTCGCCACCTGGGACGGCTCCGTATGGACGCACCTCGGCGGCGATTTCCAGGGGGGCATCGTCGACCTGCACGTGCGCCCCGGTGGCGAACCGATCGCCAGCGGCTGGTTCTCTGCTGCCGGTGGTGTGTCGGCGCGCGGCCTGGCACGCTGGACGGGTTCCGGCTGGCAGGAGTTCGCCGGCGGGGTGTCCGGAGTCGTCCACGACTTGTTGGAACTGCCCAATGGCGATCTCGTCGCGGGCGGGCGATTTGCACAGATCGGCGGTGTGCTCGCTGACAACATCGCGCGCTGGAACGGCACCTCGTGGTCGCCGCTCGGTGCCGGACGCAGTTGGGACGTCGTGGCGTTGGCCCGGTTGCCGAATGGCGATCTGATGGTCGGCAGCGATGGCTTGTCGCGTTGGGACGGGGCTGCCTGGCACACCGTGCCGGGGCTGTCGACGACAGCCATCCAAGGGTTCGGGGTGAGTGCGTTGCATCCGCTCGCGAACGGTTCGCTACTGGTCGGCGGGACGTTCGACACCGTGGCTGGCCAACCGAGCCGTGGCCTTGCCGCATGGAACGCGGCCAACGGCCAATGGTCGACCTATGGGGCGGGGCTTTGGCAGCTCGGGTACCCGAGCACGGCTCTGGCGACCCTCCAGGAACTTCCGAACGGCGGAATCTTCGTCGGTGGCGAGTTCAATGGTGTCGACACGATCGACATTCGCAACGCCGTCGTACACGACGCGAATGGGTGGCGCCCCCTGGCCGATGGCATCCCTGCTGGCGCTACGCGGATCCTGGCGCTCGATGGCGATCGGTTCGTGGTTTCCGGGTTGTTTCGATCGGTGGGCAGCGTGCCCGCGCACTGGATTGTGGAATGGGACGGTGCGGCCTGGCGGCCCCTGGGCGCCGGGATCCATGGGAGTTCCGCCAGCGAGGATGGCATCCACGATCTCCTGCGCATGCCGAACGGAGACATCCTGGTGGCCGGCCGGTTCGACGCAGCTGGCGGCTCGCCGGTCAGTGGGTTGGCGCGCTGGGACGGCTCCGCCTGGTCCGCACTCGGCAGTGGGGTGTTCACCAATTCCGGGCGAGGCACCATCCGTCGCCTGCTGAGCCTACCCAACGGGGACGTGCTGGCTGCCGGAGAATTCACCAGCATCGGTGGGGTGGCCGCCCGGAACATCGCCCGCTGGGACGGTTCGGTATGGGCGCCGCTCGGGCTCGGGGTCGCCTATGAGCTCAACGACATGGCGATGTTGACGAATGGCCTGTTGGCCGTCGTCGGTCGAGATCTCGCGACCTGGGACGGCAACTCGTGGTACGAGTCGCAGTACTTCGGTTGGAACGAGGTTTGCAGGTCGATCGTGGCGCTCGACAACGGACAGTTCGTCACCGCCGGCTGGTTGCTCCATTTCGACGGCCCGATCATGTACGAGCCGTACCTGCGGTTCAGCAGCGGTGCCTTCGTCTCGCTGTCGTGGAGCAGTACGGACCTCGCACTGCACCGGTTGCCGAACGGCGACTTGCTGGTCGGTGGCCTTGGCTTGAACTACTACGGCAACCAGACGGTACCCGGTTTGGTACGGGTGTTCGACCCACTGAACGGCGGCATCGACACGTCGCTCGCCGGCGGGGCCATCGTGCAGTTCGCGGCTACCGACAATGGCGATCTGCTCGCGCTCGGCGCGCCCCACCGGGCCGACCCTGGCCTGTACGGCGTGGCGCGGTTGCGCAGCGCTTGCCCCGCGACCGCGACTGCGAGCGGCACCGGTTGTGCCGGCAGTGGTGGACCGAACCTGCTCGCCCCCCGCCAACTGCCGTGGCTGGGAGCCAGTGCGACGGCGGAGGTGACCGGCATCGCCTCCGGCAGCATCGCTGCGAATGTCATGGGTTTCTCGACGACCGCGATGCCGCTGGCCACGCTGGTGCCGCAAGGCATGCCTGGCTGCACGCAGTACGTGAGTGCCGACGCGGTCCAGTTCGCGTTCGTGGCAGGGTCGCAATGGTCGACTTCGCTGCCGATCCCGAACCACACGGCCCTGCTCGGCGTGACCTTGCACCAGCAGGTGGTGCTCGCGGAGCTCGTCGCCCAAGGGGTGTCGGCGATCACCGCCACCAACCGGCTGAGCCTGACGGTAGGCTGGTTTTGACCTGGGTGGATCGCCGGCGGCGACCGACAGTCGGCTCGATCAGCTCCTCGTGACCGGCTCGGCGACGAACAGCAGGCGTCGCATCCGGTTGTAGCGCATGCCCTTGGCCCAGGCGTCGAGGAATTCCTGCAGGTGTGGTTGGCGCTGCCGCTCGGTTGCATCGGCGCCGAGCAGCAACAGGGCTCGCAGCCCCACACCGCGCCGTTCGTGACCGAGATGTGCAAGGGTCTTGTCCCACGGCTGGCTCGGGTGATCGAAGGCCCCAAGGGTGCGATCCAGTTCCGCAGCGAGGCTGGCGGCGTCAGGTAGCCGGGCAGCTTCGAGAACGACGACGTCGAAGCCGTAGTCGATCAGGGCTGCTCGCAGGGCAACGACATCGGTTGGCAGGAATTGTACGGAGCTCTCGGCGAGACCTGGCCACAGCATGCCGGAGCGACTTGCCAAGGTGCCACGCTTGGGCCGGTTGCGTGCCGTCGTCATCAAGAGCGCCGCGACCAGGAACATCAGTGACTTGTTTGCCGCGCCCACGAGATGTTCCGTAGGGAAACCATCGGCGGCCATTCGCTCCAACAGGAGCAGGGTGCAGAACAAGAGGATCGCCAGCACGTCGGCGGTGTTCGCCAGGGGTGGCTGCGGGTGGCGGACGGCGGGACCGAACAACTGCCAGAGCAAGAGCGCAAGGGGTGCGCCCAGCGCGAGCCAGGTCTCTGCGGTGCCGGAGTGACCGTGGATGGTGAGCGGCGCCAGGCACAGCAGCACGGTGGCCAAGGCGATCGTGATCCGCCAGCACAGGCGGAGTTGCCGCAACGTCGCCATCCATTGCTGGGGCGAAAGGCGCTCGAGCGCCTGCCTCAGCGTCGGGTCTGCCGGCAAGGGCTGCATCCTGCGATCATCCTACCGCACCGCGGATCGATGACTGCGCCAGGCCGCTCCACCCCGTGGCAACAACTCCGTCAGCGCCGCCGGCGCCGGCCCGGCTACCGCACGTAGAAGCCCTGTTCCGCCAACACCCGCCGCAGCATCGTCCGCTGCCGTTCGGCGAGCTGCAGGTTGATCAGTTCGTCGACGATCTGCACGTTGCTGCGCTCGACGAAGCCCTGCTTCAGCACCCCGAGCCCCAGTTGCCCCGGTTTGCCCGTCACCGGATTCCCCGAGTCCGGCGTCGCAGTCATCTGGCAGTTGCCGGCGGCGGTCAGGCCCTGTGGTGCGATGAAGCGCGACAATTGGATCTCGCCGAACCGGGTCGATGCGTCCGGGTTGCCTGCACAGCGACCGCTGACTGCACCGTCGGGTGCGATCGAGATCTCCAGTGCATCGCTCGGCACAGTGATCTCCGGTGACAACACCTCTCCGGTGCCGGTGACCAGCTTGCCGTCGGCATTGACCAGGAAGCTGCCATTGCGTGTGTAGCCGATCTGCCCGTCGGCGCGGATCACCCTGAAGAACCCGTCGCCGTCGATGGCGACGTCGAGCTGGCGCTCGGTGATCTCCAGCGCACCGCAAGTCCATACGCTGCCGATCCGCGCCGCGGTCGGCACCTGCATGCCGCTGGCTTCGTGCAGCACTGTCGACACGGCGACCTGCCGCTTCTTGAAGCCGGGCGTGTTGACGTTCGCGAGGTTCTCCAGGGTGACGTTGCGCATCGTCTCGACGACCGACAGGGCCTGCTGGAGCATCTGCACACCGGCTTCGTCGTTCGCCCCAGGCTGCCGAGTCGCCGAGGCTTCGACCGCTGGCGCGGGCGTCGGCGCCGGCAGGCGCAGCAGCAGTTCGTCGAGTCGCTGGCTCAGCGCTGCCAGACGCGCGTTCAGTTCGGTCGTGCCGGCCGGCTCGGCTGCCTGACCGATCGGCGAACCGGTGCGGTCGGCGAGCAGGGTCGTCAGCAGGCCGAACTGCGCCCCCTGCAGCGTGCGGGCCTCTTCGAGCTGCGCGTGCAGGGTCGCGACATCCGCGGAGCTGGGTGCCGCGGACTGGGGAGCGGTCTGGCACGCAGCCAGGACCAGGGAAACGGACAACACGATGCGCAACGCCATCGGGGCCTCCTGTGGGGGGTGGTCGCGCGGCCGGAATCGGCCATGCTGCCGGGTTCTTCGACACTTGCCGGTCCCGACTTGAGACCAGGGAGCGCCGCGCGTCAGCGCAACAGGACCCCGAACGCCGCCGCCCCGGCCATGATCGGCAGCACCGCGAGCCGGTGCCGGCAGCTGGCCAGCAGCCACCAGGCCGCGATCGCCAGTGCCCACCGCCACGGCGCATCCAACTGCAGGGCCCACTGCACCGCGACGACCCCGATCAAACCCGCCACCGCCGCGGTGACGCCTTCGAGCAGCCGGTGCAGCCGCGGCGCGGCGGCGATCGCCTCGAGCTGGTCGTGCAGCAGCAAGGGCATCAGGAACGCCGGCAGGAAGATCGTCGCGGCGACCAACAGCGCCCCGGGGAGTCCGCCGCCGGCGAAGCCGACCCAGGCGCCGACGACGATCAGCGGCGACGGGATCATGCCGCCGACGGCGAGCCCGTCCTGGAAGGTCTGCAGCGTCATCCAGCCGGTGGCGCCCGTCGCATCCGCCTCGAGGAACGGGATCGCCGTGTAGGCGCCGCCGAACGTCAGCAAACCGGCGCGCAGGCCGGTCGCCGCCAGCGCGGCAGCGTCCGGGCCAAGGGCAGCGGGTGCCGCCACCAGAGCGTCGACCGCCGGCCCGCGTTGCAGCGCCCAGGCGATTCCCGCAGTCAGGACCGTTGCACCCAGCAGATTGCGCAGGTTGCGGTGGTGGTGCAGCGCGGCGAACAGCCCGCCGCCGACCAGCGCCAGCCAGAACGGTGCATCGAACCAACCCAGCACCCCGGCGCCGAGCAGCACCGGCCACAGCGCGCGGTCGGCGACCAGCACCGAACGGCCGAGCCGCAGCGACGCCCGCAGCACCAGGGCGACGACCACGCACTGCATGCCGACGAACGCGGCGCGCAGCGCCGGCGGCAGTTCGGCGCGGCCGAGCAGCAGCCAGCTGGCCAGCAGCATCAGCACGAGCCCGGGCAGCACGAAGCCGAGGCCGGCGAGCAACCCACCGAGCCGCCCGCGCGCCACCGTGCCGAACCAGATGCACATCTCGGTCGCTTCCGGACCGGGCAGCAACTGGTAGACGGCCAAGGCGCGGCGGAAACGGGCTTCGTCGACCCAGCGTTCCTGTTCGACCAGTTCGCGGTGCAGCACCCCGATCTGCGCGACGGGGCCGCCCCAGGCCAGAGCGCCCACCCGCAGGAAGCGCCCGGCGATCGCCGCGAGGTGCGGCGGGCTGGGCGAGGCGTTCCCGCCCGCCACCGTCACTTCGCGGCCTTCAGCATCGAGAACAGCTCGCTGTCGGTCGACAGCACCAGGTTGGTGCTGCCACCGAGCACGTGCTTGTAGGTCTCCAGCGTCTTCTGGAACCGATAGAACTCGCGGGCCTCCGGGCTCTGGTCGTAGGCCTGCGCGTAGATGCGCGACGCTTCGGCGTCGGCCTCGCCGCGCAGTTGTTGGACCTGCTTGTAGGCCACCGACTCGATCTCCTTCAGGTCGCGCTCCTTCTTGCCGAGGATGCGTGCCGCTTCGCCTTCACCCTCGCTGCGGAAGCGCTGCGCGATCTGCTCGCGCTCGCTGATCATGCGCTGGTAGATGCGCGACAGCACGTCGGCATTGTAGTTGACGCGTTTGATGCGCACGTCGAGCAGTTCGATGCCGAGCGACGCCAGTTTGGGCACCGAGGCCTCCAGCACGTCCTTCTCGATCTCCAGGCGGCCGCGCTTCGCCACGGGCAGGGCGACCTGCTGCGTGCCGTCGGGCCGGCCGACGGCCGGCATCGTGCGCGCCTTGTCGCTGCGGATCACCTCGATCAGCTCGTGGCTGGCCACCGAGGTGCGCACCTCGCTGCCGATCACGTCTTCCAGCCGCGAATGGGCGCTGCGCTCGTCGCGCAGGGCGACGAAGTACTTCGCCGCGTCGCCGATCCGCCACCGCGCGAAGGTGTCGACCTCGATGTAGGTCTTGTCCTTCGTGGTCATCTGGATCGCCTGGCCGTCGAACTCGATGACCCGTTTCTCGAGGCGGTGCACTTCCTGGACGAACGGCGTCTTCCAGTGCAGGCCGGGCTCGCGAACCGGTTCGCCGACCGGGCGTCCGAACTGCGTCACGATCGCGATCTCGGTCTCGTGCACCTGGTAGAACGCGCCGCCCAACACGAGCAGCAGCAAGGTCGCGAAGGCGGCGATCGCCGCCAGGGTGAAGCGGTTCATCGTTGGGCCTCCTTCGGCGCGGCGGTACCGGCACCCGGCAGCAGCGGCAGCAGTTGCGTCACCGAGCCGTCGACGATCCACTGGCCCTGCAGCGTCGGCAGCACCTCGCGCATCGTCTCCAGGTACAGCCGGGTGCGGGTCACGTCCTTGGCCTTGACGTACTCGGCGAGCACCGCCTGGAACGCGGTGGCGTCGCCGAGGGCCTCGTTGACGCGCTTGAGCCGGTAGCCCTCGGCCTCGCTGATCCGCTGCGCGGCTTCGCCCTGCGCCTTGGGCACCGTGCGGTTGTACTCGCCGTTGGCGATGTTGATCATGTTCTCGCGGTCCTGCTGGGCCTTGTTGACCTCGTTGAACGACGCCTGCACCTCGCGCGGCGGGTCGACGTTCTTGAGTTGCAGCAGTTCGATCGTCACGCCGAGCTGGTAGGCGCGCACCATCTCGACGAGGCGCTGCTTGGCGACGGTCTCGATCTCCTGGCGGCCGACCGTGATCACCTCGTCGACGGTGCGGTCGCCGATCACCTCGCGCATCACCGCCTCGTTGAGGTCGCGCATCGTCGCGCCGGGGTCGCGCACGTGGAACAGGTACAGCCGCGGGTCGTCGATCCGGTACTGCACGATCCACTCGACCAGCACGGCGTTGAGGTCGCCGGTGATCATGTTCTTCTCGCGCTGCGGGTCTCGGCCGACCTGGTCGGGGTTGCTGGCGCGGCCGGTGCCGAAGCCGAATTCCTGCTTGAGCTGGCGTTGCACCGGGACGAGTTCGACGACGTCGACGCCGAACGGCGCCTTCCAGTGCAGTCCGGGGTTCTGCAGCGACTGGAACTGGCCGAACCGCAGCACCACGCCGACCGAATCGGCCGGCACGGTGTAGAACGAGGTCAGGATCAGCAGGGCGGCGAGCAGGGCCAGGATCACCCAGCGCAGCTTCTGCCACGCCGGAAATCGTGGGCCTTCGCGACCGAGTACGACGAGTCCTTTCATGGCGTCATTCTTGGGTCGGGAAACTGGCGGTTCACGAGATACCCGCCAAATCGTAGGCTGTCGGCATCGTGGCCAGCCTCCGCACGTTCCTGTTCCTGTTGCCGCTCCCGTTGCTGCTGCCGGTCGTCGGCGGCGATCCCGTGCCGGCGTCGCCTCGGCCGGCGACGAAACCGGTGCTGCCGCCGGCGGCCGACTTCGAGCCCTACCGCGAGAAGATCCCCGGCAGCGACGTGCAGTTCGCGATGGCGCCGGTGCGCGGCGGGCGCTTCACGATGGGGTCGCCGGCCGGCGAGCCCGGCCGCGCCGACCACGAGGGGCCGCCGGTCGAGGTCGTCGTCGAGTCGTTCTGGATGGGCGTGCACGAGGTCACCTGGGCCGAGTTCGACCGCTGGAACACCGACGACAAGCGGCCGCAGAGCAAGCAGCCCGACGGCGTGTCGCGCCCGACGCCGCCGTACATGGACATGACGTTCAACATGGGCCGCGACGGCTATCCGGCGATCTGCATGTCGCACGTCGCGGCGCGGCAGTACTGCAAGTGGCTGTCCGAGCAGACCGGGCGCTTCTACCGCCTGCCGACCGAGGCCGAGTGGGAGTTCGCGTGCCGCGCCGGCAGCGGCACGGCGTACTCGTTCGGCGACGATCCGGCCAAGCTCGACGAGCATGCCTGGCACGCCGGCAACAGCCGCCGCGTGCTGGAGCCTGGCGCCGACCCGGTGCCGGCCTACCAGCAGGTCGGCAAGAAGCTGGCGAACGCGTTCGGCCTCCACGACATGCACGGCAACGTCGCCGAGTGGGTGGCCGACCACTACCTGGCCGATGCCTACGCCGCGGCCCGCGGGGCGGCGCCGCGGCAGGATCCGTACTTCCCCCCGCCGCGCGACTCGCGCGGCCGGCCGGCGCGTTTCCCGCACGTCGCGCGCGGCGGCAGTTGGCGCGATGCCGCTCCGGGTTTGCGCTCGGCGGCCCGCCAGGCGTCGGAACCGGCCTGGAACGAGCGCGACCCGCAGATCCCGCGCAGCTGGTGGTACCTGACCGAAGGTCAGCACATCGGCTTCCGCGTCGTGCGGCCGCTGCGCGAGCCCACCAAGGAAGAGCGCGCGCGTTTCGAAGCGCCCTGACCACCCAAGAGCGATGGCGACGCCGTCTGGGGTCGCTATCGTGAAGCCCTTCAAGAAGTCCCCGATTTCTCCCGACCAGCCCGCCATGACCACTTCGCGCCGTTCGTTCCTCTACACCGCCGCGGCCCCCCCCACCGCCCGCCAGATTGCCCGCACCGAAAACCAAGGGCGCATACACGACCCGCACGGCAAGCAGGACAACGA